>NZ_JBEYRP010000014.1:231305-320126 GCF_040704085.1 Streptomyces sp. NPDC047841 | reverse complement strand
AGACCAAGCCCTCCTGGGGCCTGGTCTCCTCCTCCGACCACACCATCAACCCCGACGTCGAACGCTTCGGCTACCGGCGCGCCGGCATGACCACCGTCGAGGTCGACTCCTCCCACCTCGTCATGCTCGCCCACCCCGCCCGCGTCATCGCCCTCATCGAAGAAGCCGTCGCCGCCACCACCAAGTAGCAGCCCGCGCACCGCACACACCCCTCGGGAAGCCACCGATGAACACACCCCTGTCACGGCGCACCGTGACCGTGACCCTGCTGGCCGGCGCGGCCGCCCTCGGCGCCACCGGCCCCGCCCGCGCCACCCCGGCACCCGCCCCGGCCGGTACGACCGCCCCGGCCGCCCCCGACGCGCCCCACCCCACCATCGTCCTCGCCCACGGCGCCTTCACCGACGCCTCGAGCTGGGCTCCCGTCGTCGAGCGGCTGATCGAGCGGGGGCACCGCGTCGTCGCCCCGCCGGTACCCCTGCGCTCACTGGCCGGTGACGCCGCCCACCTCCGCAGCGTCCTCGACACCATCGAGGGCCCCGTCGTCCTCGTCGGCCACTCCTACGGCGGCTCCGTGATCAGCCGTGCCGCCGTCGGCGCCGCCCACGTCAAGGCCCTCGTCTACATCGCCGCCTTCGTCCCCGACGCCGGCGAGAGCGCGGCCGGGCTGACCGACACCTACCCGGGAAGCTCCCTGGCGCGCACCACCGTCACCCGGAAGTACCCGCTGCCCGGCGGCGGCCAGGGCGACGAACTCCTCATCCGCCAGGACCTGTTCCACCGGCAGTTCGCCGCCGGCGTCCCCGCCGCCACGGCGGAGGTCATGGCCGTGGGGCAGCGTCCCGTCACCGTGGCCGCCCTGCGGGAACGCGCCACAGCGGCCGCCTGGAAGGAGCTGCCCACCTGGTACCTCATCGCCACCGAGGACCGCAACATCCCGCCCGCCGCCCAGCGTTGGATGGCCACCCGGGCCAAGGCCCGCACCACCGCCGTCCACGCCCCGCACGCCGTCGCCGTCAGCGACCCACGCGCGGTGACCGACGTGATCCTCGACGCCGTGCGGTCCGTGCGCGCCGGCCACTGAGCGGGCGGGCGGGGGCGGCGGGGACGTAGGGGCGCACGTGCGCCGGGGTCTCCTCCCGCGAACGGACCCGGTGCGCCGGTCAGCCGTCCTCCGAGGCGGCGACCACGCGCGTGAGCTGGACGCGGGAGTTGACGGACAGCTTGCGGAAGACGGAGGACAGGTGGGTGTTGACCGTGTGCGGCGACACGACGAGCAGGTCGGCTGCCGAACGGTTGGTGTGGCCCGCGGCGACCAGGCGCGCGACCTTCCGCTCCGACGCCGTCAGCGCCTCCCAGCCGTGGGCCGGGCGCGGGCCGGCCGGCACCCGCCGGGCGCGCCTTCCCGCACGTCCCGACAGGCCGTGCGCATGCGCCGCGGCGGCATGGGCCCCCGCCTCGGCGTACGTGGCCCGCGCCTCCGTCAGGGCCTCGGCGGCCTCCGTCCGCAGACCGGCGTTCACCAGCGCCGTCCCCAGGTCGACGAGCGCCGCCGCCCGGTTCAGCGGCCGGGGACCGCCCCGCAGGAGGGTCACGGAGCGCCGGAGCAGGTCGACGTCGTTCGCGACCAGCCCCCGTGCCTGCGCCGCCAGGCCCGTGGCGGTGGGCACGTCCGGGTTGCGGGCGGCGTGCGCCTCGGCCTGCGCGGCGAGATCCTCGGCCAGCTCGCGGTCGCCGCCCCGCAGGGCGATGCGGACCGCGTCGTCCACCCAGGCGCGCAGCAGGCGCCACCGCATGAGGGCGTCGTGCCGCTGGACCTCCCGGAGCCGCTCCAGGGCCAGTGCGTGATCGTCCGCGGCACGGGCGTGGAGTGCCTCCAGGAACCGTACGGCGGCGGTGTTGCCGGGATTCGGCTTCACCGCCAGCCGTTCCCGCGCCGCGGCCAGGTCGCGCCGCGCCGCCTGCCGGTCGCCGCGCAGCAGGCCGATGCGGGACCGGATGACCCGGGCGTTGACCTGGTGCACCGGCGCACCGACCTCGTTCTCCAGGCGTTCGACGGTGACGAAGTCGGCCTCGGCGTCGTCGAGCCGTCCGAGCCCCAGGCGCTGGTGTCCCTGGGCCCACAGCAGCATGCCCTCGCGGAGCGAACCGTCCTTCCGGCTCGTCGCCCGGGCGAGCAGGCGCTCACCGCGCGCGAAGTCGTCCAGGTGCTGACAGGCCATGATCTCCTCGGGCAGGTACGCGGGATCGACCGCGCCGAGGGTGGTGAACAGGGTCAGGGCCGCGGCGGTCTCGCCGGCGTTGAGTGCCGCCTCACCGAGCCCGAACAGCGCCTGGACGTGTGCCTCGCTGTCGCCGGTCGCGACGGCCTGCCGTAGCGCCGCCTCGCCGTCCGCCCGCGCGGCGGACAGGTCGTTGCCGCGGGAGCGGGCCAGGGCGCGCAGGGCCGTCAGCCGCGCCGCGGTCTTCGGGCCGGCGCCGCCGGCCGCGAGCGCGGTGTCGACGCGGCGCCGCAGGTCCTCGGCCCGGTCCAGGTTCCACAAGGTGGCACCGATCGCTGCCTGGAGGCGGCTGGACACGTCCGGCGGGGGCTGCCGCGCGAGGAGCCGTTCCCCGGTCGCGAGCGCCTCCTTGTTCCGGCCGGCCCGGGTCAGGGCGACGATCACCCGCTCGCCGACGTCATAGCCGGCGGGGCTCCGCGGCGGTGTCAGTTCCAGCGCGCGGACGAGCAGGTCGGCGGCGAGGCCCGGGGTCACGGGCAGTACGTCGTCGGCGGCTCGCCGCAGCAGCGAGACCGCCTCCTCGTCACCGGGCAGTGCCCCGGTGAGCAGGTGGGAGACGGCCTCGATGGGCTGGTGACCGGCGGCGACGAGCTGCTGGGCGGCCTCCCGGTGCAGCGCCCGGCGGTCGCAGGGCGGGATGCCGGCGTAGACCGCCTGGCGCAGCAGGTCGTGACGGAAGACCAGGAAGTCCCCCTCGTCGGCGAGTACGTTCACGCGTACCGCCTCGTCCAGCATCCCGACCATGTCCAGCGAGGGCCGGCCGCTCAGCGCGACGGCGTCCTGGAAGCGGAACCTGCGCCCCAGCACGGCCCCGATCTCCAGGAAGCGCAGCGTGCCGGGGGAGAGGGCCGAAAGCCTGCCGCGCACACCGGCCACCAGGCCCGTCGGCACCGGCTCACCGGAGGGGTTCGTGGACCGCAGTCCCGTGAGCAGCTCGACCGCCAGGAAGGGATTGCCTCCGGCGCCCGCGAGCAGGTCGCGCACCTGTTCGTCGACGTCGGTCCCCAGCACGTCGTCCGCAAGCTGCTCGATGGCCGACGACGAGAGCGGGCCCAGGCGCACGTCGACGGCCGGCAGGGCGCGGGACGCTGCGGCGAGCGTCTCGTCCGCCTCCCGGGACGGATCCTGACGCCTGGTCAGCAGCCACAGCACGGGCGAGGCGCGCACGCGTGCCGGAAGCTGCGTCAGGACGAAGCGGCTCAGCGGATCGGCCCATTGCACGTCGTCCAGGCCGATGAGCACCGGGGTACGCGCGGCCAGCACCTCGATCTGCTCCGCCAGGTGCTGCACCAGCCAGATCCGGTGGTCGTGACCCCGGGACAGATCCGCGAACGCCTCGTCCGACAGCAGTGGCCGGTCATGGTGGGTGAGGCAGGCCAGCAGCGAGGAGAGCGGCACCAGGTGGTGCAGTTCGTCGGCCCTGCCGAGGCCGACGGAGAAGCCCAGCGTTTCCGCGTGTCCGGCGCAGTCCTCTAGCAGTGCCGTCTTGCCGATGCCCGCCTCGCCCGTGATCAGCGCCAGGGCCGCGCTGCCCGTACGGGCCACCGAGCCGGCCAGCGTCCGGAGCCGCTCCACCTCGGCTTCCCGGCCGCGCAGACCGCTTCTGGACAGCGATTGCCCCGCCGCCGTCACAGGCGTTCCCTTCCTCCACGAGCACCCGGCCGAGGCCAGGCCATATCACCGACCGTTGCGTGCGCCCCGCACGACGCGCCGGTGGTCCACTATCGCACGCACAGGCGAGTTCGGCCGAAAAACACAGGGATGACGGGAAAGCCCCCTTGGCCGGGAGGGCGGCCGACCGCATCAGGCCGCGGCCGTCCCGGACGGCCGTCGGGCCGGAAGCGCGCTCAGACGCGGCACCCGCGGTTCCGCCCCGGCCCGGTGGGCGGCGGCTCCTCCGGCAGGCGTGGGCTCACCGTCCAGGAGCGCCTTCTCCCGCCACTCGGCCGGCGACATCCCGTACATCCTGCGGAAGGCGCGGCTGAAGTGGGCCGCGCTGGAGAAACCGGACTGGCGCGCTATGGCGGAGATGGTCATGGCGGCGGACCCCTGACGGGCCAGCTCGCGGCGGCACCGCTGCAACCGGCGGCGCTGGATCCACCGGCTGGCCGTGGTGTCCTCGGCCTCGAAGAGCTTGTGCAGGTAGCGGGTCGAGATGTGGTGGCTGCGGGCTATGGACAGCAGGGTCAGGTCCGGATCGCCGAGCCGCTGGTCGATGTACGACTTCACGCGGGCGAGCAGGTCCTGCGCGCCCCCGGGCAGCGGGACCTCCTCGGGCAGCTGCTCCTCGGCGAGGACGGAGAGCAGGCCGACGACGTGGCGCACCAGTACCTCGCTGGTGCCGGGCGGCAGTTTCGCGACGGTGTCCCCGAGGCGGGCGAGCAGCGGCGACAGCAGCGCGGCGGAGGGCGCGCACCTGCTGATCGGCGTCGCCAGCACCCGCTTCAGGCGCGTCTCCGTCAGGCCGATCAGCCCCCGGGGGAAGACCAGGCAGGCCACGCGGAAGGTGCCGGTGAAGGTGATGCGCATGGGATGGGCGGCGTCGTAGAAGACGGTCTCGCCGGGCCCCACGCGCGTCTCCCGGTGCCCCTGGCTCACGACGGCGCCGCCCTCGAACAGGGACATGACCATCAGGCAGCCGTCGGGCGGGGACTCGGCCGGCTGTGCGGGCCGGCGTATCCGCACGGGACCGCCCTCGACGGTGACCACCTGCACCGGGCCGAGCCGGGTGGTCTGGAGCCTGCCCCGGCAGCGGTCACCCGGGACGGAGGCTTCGGCACCCGCGAACGTGCGGGCCAGGGCGTCGGACCAGTAAGCCGCTCTGTGGTGCTCGGGCACCGCGTCGGTGGAGTAACGAGCACTGAACGAGTTCCCGGTCCTGCCCCGTGTCCTGCCCGGTGTGATTGCGTCTGCCGGCACGTGTCCTGCCCCTCAGCCTGTCTGCCTCAGGACACCGTGCCAGCCGCCGGACGCCGGTACATCGCGTGAACGTTCCAGATACGCGCCCCGCCCGGCCGCGCACCCCGTCGTACGCTTCCGGGCCCGGTTCAGCCGCCGGGGCCGAGGGCGCGGCGCTGCCGTTCGGTGGAACCGCCCCAGACGCCGTACGCCTGCCGGGAGTTCTCGGCGAAGGACCGGCAGTCGGACTGGACCGGGCAGCCACGGCAGACGGCGATGGCGCGCGCCTCCCTGCGCCTGCGGGCACTTCCGCGCTCGCCCGCCGGAGAAAAGAACATCGAACTCTTCATGCCACGGCAAGCGGCTTGGGCCTGCCATTCCCAGAAACGCAACAGTGGCTTGGTGGTGGATTTCACGAGATTCCTTCCTCTCTTGCTTGGCGCTGCCCCAGTTCCTTCCCGTGGAGGACCGGCCCGCCCCTCGGTGGAGTTCAGCCCGCGAAGACCTCGCGCAGGCGGGCTTCCTGGTCCCGGTCGAGGTTCGAGCGGATGAGTTCGGCGTGCTCCGTGGGGAACGCCTCCTTCACCCGGTCGAGCACCTCGTCCCGGGTCAGCAGGAACAACGCGGACGTACCGCGGGTCACTTGCGCCTTCACCGACTCGATGAAGTCGTCGTCGATGCCCACGTCGGTCAGCTTGCCGCCCAGGGCGCCGGCCGCGGCGCCCACGGCGGCGCCGAGCAGCGGCATGAGGAAGATGAGGCCGAAGAGCAGTCCCCAGAAGGAGCCGGACAGGGCACCCGCCCCGACCAGATCGGTCAGTTGCCTGGTCCTGGGCTTCTTCGCCGTCTCGGGCCAGCTGACGGTGGCGGCGTCCACCACGGTGATCAGTTCCTGCTTCTGCAACTCGAGCAGTGTCTGCTCCACCTGCTCCGCACTTTCCGGCGTGTCGAATTTCCAGACCGTCAGCGTGGCCATCGATGAACCTTTCCGTTCGCGGCTGTGCGTCCCAGTAAAGATGCGTCCGCGGCGTTTTTCAGGCCCGGCCGTCCCGGCGTGCGGTGTCAGCACACATCGATGCACGCAGAGGCAGAAACGCCGCCGCCCGCCCGCATGCCGACGAGACGGGCGCGTGCCGTGAGCCCGGTCCTGGGAGGAGCGGGCCCGCGCCCGTCGCGGAATCGCGTCCGCGCGGTCAGGGGCCGAGACGGATGGTTCCGGCTGCCTCGTCGCCGAGCCTGCCGGCGCTGAACGCGGCCATCCGGAACACCTCCGGCCAGTGGCCCCAGAGGATCCACCGGCCGGAGAACCAGCGCACGGACTCCGCCACCTCCACCACTACGGAGTGTTCTCCCGCGTCCGCCGCGGCGCGCAACGCGGCCAGCCAGTTGGTGCCCTGACTGCGCAGCCACCGACCGGCGAGATCGGCGGAGGACAGGTCCACCAGCCCCCGCCGGGACGACGGAGGGGCTGCGCGTCCCGGTTCGAACCACCGGCCGGCCGCGACGGTCGTCTCCAGCAGCCAGCGGTACAGGCCGGCCCGCACGCGTTCGGCTCCGGCCTCCCCTTCCGCGGCCTCCAAATGGTTGTGCGCGTACAGACGCAGGAGATCGTGCAGCCGGAAGCGGTCGCCGACGGCCTCGAGGAGGCCGGCCCCGACGAGTTCGCCGAGGACGTCCTCGGCGCGGGACAGGCCCTGGCCGAGCAGATGCGCGGCGCAGGCCGCGCCGGCGTCCGCGCCGGGCACGACGGACAGACGCCTGAACAACCGGGCGGCGTCGGGCGTGAGTTGACGGTAGGACAGGTCGAAGGCCGCCGAGACCTTGCGGTCCCCGGCCACCAGGACGTCGAGCCGGCGCCTGTCCACGGCGAGCCGGTCGGCCAGGCGGCGCACGCTCAAGCCGGTACGCGTCGCGAGCCGGCTGCCGGCGATCCGCAGGGCCAGCGGCAGGTACCCGCACCGCAGGGCCACCTCACCGAGGGCAGCGGCTTCCCGGCGGGCGCGCTCCTCCCCGATCATCCCGCCGAGGAAGGCGACGGCTTCCCCGGGAGACAGTTCCCCCAGACTCATGCGCCGCACGTCCCGCAGGCCGGTGAGCACCTTGCGGCTGGTCACCACGGACAGGACCCGGCCCCGCCGGGGCAGCAGCGGGGCGATCTGGGACTCGTCGCGGGCGTTGTCGAATATCAGCAGGCACCGCCGGTCGCCGAGGACGCTCTCGTAGAGCGCGGCCCGTCCGGCGGCACCCGCCTGCACGATCTCGGCGTCCGCGACGTGGAACTCCTTGAGCACGCTCAGCATGACGTCCGTCGCCGACGGCGGATCCTCGTCCATGCCCCGCAGATCCATCACCACCCGGCCGTCCGGGAAGTGGTCCGCGAGGACCCGGGCCGCCTGAAGCGCCAGCGCGGTCTTGCCCATGCCCGGCGGAGCCGACACGGCCACGACCGTGGGCCGGGGACCGCCGGCCGCGGCGTCGGGTGCCGCGGCGAGGGCCGTCGCCGCTGCCGCCAGCGCGGCCAGTTCGTGCCGCCGCCCGACGAAATCGTCGATGCCGCGCGGGAGCGTACGGACCGACACGGGAGGCACCGACCCGGAGCGGTCGGCCCGCGCCGCGGCCAGCAGGCGCCGGCGCTGCTCCTCGTCCAGGCGCAGGCCGGCCGCGAGCGCGGCCACCGTGCGCCGCTGCGGGGCGGCGCGCCGGCCCCGTTCGAGGTCCCCGATGCCCCGGACGCTCACCCCCGAAGCCCTGGCGAGGCCCTCCATGGTCAGCAGCCGGTCCGTCCGCAGGCGTCGCAGCAGCACGCCGAACTCGTGTGTCCCCTCACTCACCCTCGCGGCTCCCCACGGTCTTGCGCGAACACGGTCAGAGGGTGACGGCGTCGAGGGCTTCGAGCCGTGCGGCGGCCTCCCGGACGACCCGCGGGTCCGCGGAGGGCCCCAGAGCGATGACGCGGGCGAAGACGGCGCGCGCGTCCGCCGTGCGTCCCGTCTCCAGCAGCATGACGCCCAGCCGGTGCAGATCGCGGCTCTGCAAACCGGTGTTGCCGCTCTCGGCGCTGAGCCCGACGGCCGTGCGCAGGTGGAACACGGCCTCCTTGGGCCTGCCCAGCCGCTCGCAGCAGTCCGCCATGCCCCCGTGGATCCCGATCCGGGCGAAGACGACCGCGTGCGGCTCCAGACGGTCCCTCGCCGCGTCGATGTACTCCAGGGCCCGGCGGAAGGCATCGAACGCCTCCTTGGCGTGGCCGGCTTCCGTCAGGATCAGCGCGACCCCGTGCCGGGCGGAGAGGCCCCCTTCGAGGTCGCCCACCGAGTCGAAGAGACGGCTCGCCCGGCTCATGTGGCCGGCCGCCGTTCCGTATGCGGAGAGTTTGCGGTGTGCCCAGGCCCGGTAGAAGTGGGCCCACGCCTGCTGCGGCCGATCGCCGGCCAGCCGCGCGACGTCGAGGGCCCTGGTGGAGAGCGCGAGGCCGTCCCGGTGGCGTCCTTCGCACACCAGGCGCGCCCAGGCCAGGTAGTTGAGGTGGGTGGCGTGCAGGACCGGGTCGCCGGTCCGCTCCGCGCTGTCGGCGGAGACGGCGAACACCTCGGGCCAGTGGCCCCAGAACACCCACTGGTCCGAGAACCAGTGCAGGGACTCCGCCACCTCCACCACCGTCGCGTGCCGGCCCGAGGCCGCCGCGGCGCGCAGCGCGGCCAGCCAGTTCGCGCTCTCCTCCTGGAGCCACGCACGGCCCTTGTCCGCCGTGGACAGGTCGACGTCCCCCTCCCAGCCGGCCGGCGGCGCCCCGTAGCCCGGCTCGTACCACCGGCCGGCCACGATCGCGGTCCGCAGCAGCCAGTCGTGCAGGGCCTCCCCGGCCCGCGCCACGGCGGCCGCGTCCTCCTCCTCGCCCAGCTTGTTCCCCGCGTGGATCCGCAGCAGGTCGTGCATGCGGTAGCGGTCCCGCTCGACGCCCAGCAGCCCCGCCTCCACCAGTTCCTCCAAGGCGTCCTCGGCGTCGAAGAGGGGCTGTCCGCACAACCGCGCCGCTCCCGCGGCGGAGACGTCGGGACCCGGCACCAGCGCCAGCCGCCGGAACATGCGGCCGGCGGCGTCACTCAGCTGCCGGTACGACAGGTCGAAGGCCCCGGACACCCGCACGTCTCCCGCGACCATGCGGCCCCAGCGCTCCGCGGCCGGCACCAGCGGGTCGGCGGGGCGGGCCACCGGCCCGGTCCTGCGCGTGGCCAGCCAGTGGCCCGCCAGGCGCAGGGCGAGCGGCAGGCGCCCGCAGAGCAGCGCGATCCGCTCCAGTTCCCCGGCGCCGGCCGCCGCGTACTCGTCGCCCCCGAGCCTCGCCAGGAGCGCCGTGGCCTCGGCCGCGCTCAGGACATCCAGGGGAACACGGTGCACACCCTCCAGACCGGTGAGCATGCGCCGGCTGGTGACGATCACCACGCCCTCGCCGGCGGCGGGCAGGAGCGGGCGCACCTGCGCCTCGTCCCGGGCGTTGTCGAGGACCAGCACGAAGCGCCGCTGCGCCATCGTCTGCCGGTAGAGGGGGATGTAGCCCTCAGGCCCGGCGGTGCCCAGCTCACGGTCGGTCACCCGCAGGGCCCGCAGGACGCCGAGCATCAGCTGCACCGGCGTGGGCGCCTCGTCGTCCAGCCCCCGCATGTCCACCACCAGCTGGCCGTCGGGGAAGCGGCCGGCGAGCCGGCGCGCGGCCTGCAGCGCCAGCGTCGTCTTGCCCACGCCCGGCGGGCCGGACACCGCCACGACCACCGGTGCCGTGCCCGCAGCGGACGCGGAACCCTCGCCGTTCCCCGCGCGCCCGCGCGCCGCGAGCGCCGCCAGTTCGGCGAACCGGGACAGCTCCCGCTCCCTGCCGACGAAGCCGGGCACGCCCTGCGGTACGGCCTGGACACCGACCGGTGTGTACGCGTCGCTGCGCCCGGCGCGGGCCGCCCCCAGGAAACGCCGCAGACCGGGCCCGGACAGGCCGAGGCCGCGCGCGAGGGCGGCGAGGGTGCGCCGCTGCGGCGCCGTACGGTGTCCGCGCTCCAGGTCGCTGATGCCCCGGACGCTCACGCCGCTGGCCTCGGCCAGTCCCTCGATGGTGAGTGAGGCCGCCAGGCGCAGCTCCCGGAGAACGGAGCCGAAGGCCGGCTCCGCCGCCGCGCGCACAGGTTCCACGGCTGTCATGTTCAAAGCACCTCGCCACTGTCTGCTGACCGGAGTTCCAACAGATGAAGTGGCATCAAGCGGCCCCTGGTCGTGCCGGCTGATGCGAGTTCAGGCTATGCCGGGGCCGTACGGGATGCGCCTGCGAGAAGGGCGCCGGGGGGCCGGAGTTCGCGCTGGTGCAACGACCCGTGCGCAGCCGGTCAACGAGGTGCCGCGTGCGACGTGGTCACGCGTGGCCGGGCCCGGTCGCCCCGCCCCGGCGGGGGCCGGTGGCTCACGATTCGTCCGGACTGCCTGCTTCGTGCCTGGTGATCGCCCAGGCCGGCCGCTTGGCTGTCCGGTGCGGGGACGCAGGCCGCGAGGTCGTCGCCTGGCACCCGTCGCCGAGGGAGCCGACGGGACGTTCCGCGGTCGGCCTGGACGCCGGCCCGCACCGTGCCAAGGCACCGGTCCCCGCCAGTGTCATGTGGTGGGAGAGGAGTACCGGATGAGCCCGGTGTTGACGACGGCCTTGGTGCCCGGCGAGCAGAAAGGCGCCTACTGGCGCGACGCCCTCGGTCGTGCGCTGGTGCCCGTGAGCGTCGTCCCGGACAAGGAGAGCTCCTTCCGGGGGCGGATCGTCACCGACAGGATCGGCGGGCTGCGGGTGACCACCGTGGAAGCCGACGCACAGCGGGTCCGGCGGACGGCCGCACACATCAAGCGCTCCCCGGAACCCTTCGTGGCCGTGGGCGTGCAGACGACGGGCAGGACCGTCCTCGCGCAGAACGGCCACGAGGGGACGGCCGGACCGGGCGACCTCTTCGTCTACGGCACGGCCCGCCCGTGCCTCATGGACAACCCCGAGCCCTTCTCGCTGCGCGTCGTGTACATCCCGCGCCGCATGCTCGCCCTCACGGACGACGAGCTGGACGGCGTCATGGGCAGGGTCATGAGTACGCGACGGGGGTGCGCCGCGGTCCTGAAGCCGTTCATCCTCACGGTCGTGGCCTCCGCGCACAAGTACCTGCCCTCGGCCTCGGGCGGGCTGGCCAACGGTCTCGTCGACCTCTTCTCCACCCTGGTCGCCGAGCAGATGGAGGCGAAGGCCCAGGGCGACGGCAGCACCGGCAACCATCTCGTGGCCCGCGTCCGCGAGTTCATCGACCAGAACCTCGGCGACCCGGCCCTGTCACCCGAGTCCGTGGCCAAGGCGCACAACATCTCGGTGCGGTACCTGCACCGGCTCTTCCAGGACGAGGGCATCACCGTCAGCCGGCTGATACAGCGGCGCCGGCTCGAGAAGTGCGCCCGTGAACTGGCGCGGCGCGGCCGCACCACGCCCACCGTGTCCGCCGTCGCCCAGCGCTGGGGGTTCGTCAACCCGACACATTTCAGCCGGGCGTTCCGCGGTGCCTACGGCCTCTCGCCCCGCGAGTGGCGCAGCGTCCGCCTCCAGGCCTGACGCACTGACGCTCCATCCGGCCGAGGGGTAGGCGGGGTGGCCGGCGCGGTCAGGACGGCGGGGGCCGGTCGGCAGCGGCCCGGCGGCGACGGCCCACCGATGCCACCGGCGCCCGCGCCCCTGCCACCAATGCCCGCGCCCGAGGCCGGGAGGGAGGGGGCGGGGGCGGCCCGGCGTCAGCCCAGCCGGTCCTGCCAGTCGGCCGGCACGCGTCCCGCGGGTCCGGGAACGGGCTGGTCGGCCGGATGGCTGTGCGGCGGAGCGAGCTGCGGCCCCGTCTCGTACAAGGTCGACGTGCCGTAGTCCCAGAACCAGTCCTCGCCGGGTTCGAAGCTCTGGATGAACGGGTGGCCGCTCGTCCGGGCGTGGGCGGTGGCGTGCTTGGAGGGGGAGTCGTCGCAGCAGCCGATGTGACCGCAGCCCGCGCAGCGCCGCAGGTGGAACCACCAGCCGCCGGTGGCTTCGCACTCCACGCAGCCGGTGCCGCTGGGCGGGACGTCGGGGTCGATGCCGTTGGAAGTCGTCACTGTCTCTCCACGAGGTGTAGGGCGGGGGCGGGGCGGCGGCCGGTCGTACGGCGAAAGGCGGCCAGCCGGTGGGCTGGCCGCCTTTCCCCGCGCACGGTACTGCTCCGTGCGCGCCGTCCCGCCCGCGGTCAGCTGGTGTGCAGAGCGGCGTGCAGCGTGCGGGCCGCCAGGGTGATGGCGAGTTCCGCGCCGTGGGTCTCCCGCAGGGCGTTGAGCATCACGAAGTCGTGGATGACGCCTTCGACGCGGACGGCGGTGACGGCTACGCCGGCCTGGCGCAGCTTGGACGCGTACGCCTCGCCCTCGTCGCGCAGCACGTCCGCCTCGGCGGTGATGACCAGGGCCTGGGGCAGGCCGGCGAGCTGCTCGGTGGTGGCGCGCAGCGGGGAGGCGGTGATCTGGGCGCGCTCGGTCTCGTCGGTGGTGTACTGGTCCCAGAACCACTGCATGCCGTCGCGGCGCAGGAAGTAGCCCTCGGCGAACTGGTGGTAGGAGCCGGTCTCGAAGCTCGCGTCCGTGACCGGGTAGAACAGCACCTGCTGCACCAGGGAGACGTCACCGCGCTCCTTGGCCATCAGCGTCAGCGCCGCGGCCATGTTGCCGCCGACCGAGTCACCGGCCACGGCGAGGCGGGACGCGTCCAGGCCCTTGCCGGCGCCGTCCTTCACGATCCAGCGGGCGACCGCGTAGTTCTGCTCGATGGCGACCGGGTAGCGGACCTCGGGGGAGAGGTCGTACTCGGGGAAGACCACGGCCGCGTTGGCGCCGACGGCGAGTTCGCGGACCAGGCGGTCGTGGGTGTGGGCGTTGCCGAACACCCAGCCGGCGCCGTGGATGTAGAGGATGACGGGCAACGTGCCCCCGGCCCCGGCCGGCTTGACGATCCGGGCCCGCACCGAGCCGGTCGGTCCGCCCTCGACGGTGATCCACTCGTCGTCCACCGCGGGCTTGGCGATGTCGCCGGACTGCACCTCGTCGACCGTCTTGCGGCCCTCGACCGGGCCCAGGTCGGCCAGGTACGGCGGCTTGCCGGTCGCCTCGGCGAACGCCGCCGCGGCGGGCTCCAGCACCGGCTGCACCGGCTCGTACACGTAAGACATTGCACACTCCTGAGACGTCGTGGATGTGCCGGTGGTCCCGGCGCGGCCATGCCCACCGGATGCGGGATCCACTGGACTGCGGCCACGTTATGGCCGCTGCCGCGCCCCCTCTTGCGTGCGTGCGCACGGACTCTGACCACCCCGCGCACAATCCGGAGTGCGGGCGGGCCGGGCGGCGGCTGGTACCGGGGGGCTCCGTGCCGGCCGGACCGCAGGACGGCATCCGGGCACCGCTGTGCACTCTCGGCGCCCTGGCCGTGCACCGACCGGCACGTCCTCGGCGGCCGTGCGCCTAGCGTTCGCCGCACGGACGCGCACCGGCGCGCAGGGACTCGTGGCAGTGCGTCCCGCCGGCGACGCCACGGCGCGGAGGGAGCCCAGATGCCCGCGGTTCGCGACGCACCACCCCCGGAAGCGGACGGTGACACGGACGTCCCGCGCGTCACCGGTGTGCCGGTGACGCGCCCACCGCTTCCCGGGCGGGACGCCAGGCCGGTGCGGCGCTCGCCGGCAGACCACACCCGGTGCTCCGCGGACCCGGCGACGGCACAGTCAGTCTCCCCGCCCTGCCGGTGCCCACCGCGCGCGCCACGACGACCCCCGCCCCAGGACCCGGTGCTCGGCCGTGCCGCCGTCGACGCCGCTTCCCGTGCGCACCGGCCGCGCCCCCGCGCCCCCGGCCGGCCTGCTCCCGGCAGCCGCCCGCCGCCGTACCAGCTCGTCGGCGACGGCCCTTCGCCGGGCGGGCCGTGTGGTGGATCACCGCCCGGCGCTGCCGCGACAGCACGCCGACTCCTCCACCGCGGGCGCCCGGCCCGCCCTCCCGTTCACCGCACACAGGACACTCGAGGCCATGTCAAAACCAGTACCCACGGCGGCCGGGAACGGCGAGAGCCTCCTCACGGTCGTCGTCGCCGCCCTCGCCAATCTCTGCATCGCCCTGGCCAAGGCCGTCGCCGGCCTGATCAGCGGCTCCAGCGCGATGCTGTCCGAGGCCGCGCACTCGGTCGCCGACACCGTCACCGAGGTGCTGCTGCTGACCTCCCTCAAACGCAGCGCCCGCCCCGCCGACGAGGACCACCCCCTCGGCCACGGCCCCGAACGCTGGATCTGGGCGCTGCTCGCCGCCGTCGCCACCTTCGTCGGCGGCGCCGCCTTCTCCCTCTACGACGGCCTCCACACCCTGGTCGAGGGCGAAGAGCCCGGCGACCCCCTGGTCTCCTATGTCGTCCTCGTCGTCGCCTTCCTCCTGGAGGGCTACTCGCTGCGCACCGGCCTGAAGCAGGCGCGCGGGGAGGCGGCCCGGGTCGAAGTGCCCTTCCGGCGCTTCCTGCGCCGCACCCCCGACACCGCCGTCAAGGCCGTCGTCCTGGAGGACTCCACCGCCCTGGTGGGCCTGCTGCTCGCCGCGGCCGGGCTGCTCGGCGGACAGCTGACCGGTTCCGGCGTCTGGGACGGCATCGCCTCCCTGTGCATCGGCGCGCTCCTGCTGTACGTCGCCTGCGTGCTCGGCCGGTCCAACGCCGAGTTCCTGATCGGCCGCGCTCTCCCGCGTGACGTTCGGGAGCGGATACGCGCCGAGCTGCTCCAGATCGAACACATCGAGGCCGTCCTGGAGTTGACGACCCTGGTGCAGGGTCCGCGCCAGGCCCTGGTCGCCGCCAAGGTCGACTTCCAGGGAACGGCGACAGCGACCGACGTCGTGGGGGCATGTGAACGCGCCGAAGCGCAGTTGCGGGAGCTGTTCCCGGTGATCAGACAGCTGTACCTGGATCCGACACCGGGTCTCGGGCAGGTGGTGGGGCGGGGATCAGCCTCCGGCCGTGACTGAAGCGGATGAACGAGCCTGCCGCACATCGAGAACTCGAACGGCTCAAATTACATCCAACGGCCTGTTATTTCCATGGAGGGCGGTTGGGTCGGGCGGGTGAATCTCCGGGGGATATTAAGGCATGTGGGTCAACTTTCCCTGCGTGTTCAAGCGGAGGGGTGGCGCTCGCGAACCCGTCCGTCCTGCCCGCGCACCGAGTGATCTCGTCCGTCGGCCACACCCTCGGCTACGGCGGTCCGGACCACGGAAGTGGCTCCTCGTCCCTGAACCTGGACCACAACTGCAAGGGTGGCACCTTCGGGTACTGCACTCAGAACGCGACGTTCAACCCGACCCTGACGCTGACCCTGATTCCCATCGGCATCATCGGGGGATCCAACGGCACGAACAACCCGACCAACGCCTAAACGGGCGACATCGCGCCGCCCAGAAGCCCCGACACGCCGCCGGTTTTCCCCGGGGCGGCCAGTCAGGCAACACGGCGCGCCGAAAGTGAACCGTCCGTCCTTCTCGGCGCGGGCGTGGCGGCGTCGCCCCCGAAACCGTCGACATCTCTGGCGCTGCTGACGGTCGCGGCCGCCGTTCTGATCGGCGCGGCTTTATGGCACCTGTGTATGGTTTTCCTGACTCTGGCGCCGGCCAGTTCCGTGACCAACAGATATCAACAGAAGATCAACGGTTATATCTATCCTGAATTCGGTCAGAAGTGGCAGATGTTCGCACCCAACCCGTTGGCCCAGAACGTGTCGGTCGGTGCGCGGGTCCAGACCCTGGGGCGCCATGGCGCCCGGCACACGTGGGACTGGGAAAACCTCTCGTTCTCGCATCTCGAAGCGATGGAACACAACTCGGTTCCCAGTCATCTGGATCAGAACGTCCTCCGCCGGTCCTGGGATTTCTACACGCAAACGCATGACTTGAAGGAAAAGCCTACGAACGGCATGCGCAGCGCGCTTTCCATCGAGTACCTGGAGCGGATCGCACTTCAGCGATTCGGCCGTCAGTGGCACGGCGAGCGGATCACCCGTATTCAACTCGCGAGCCGTACCACTGACGTCGCCCCTCCGAAGTGGACGGGGCAGAAGGCGCCGGACGCGACGGCCTACAGAATCCTGCCGTGGTGGCCGGTCGATGAGAAGTCCTACAAGGAGCTGTGACGTGTACGAGAACCGCAACGCGGCGGCGGTCGCCGTTCCGGCGCCGCAACCTCCCGCAGACGGCGTCACCGCATCCCCGCCCTCATCGGCCGCAAAGCCCCAGCCGTCGACAACCGGGCATCCTGCCGTTCGGGTCGCCGTGCGCGAACGCGTCATCGCGCGGCTTTCGCGACTCATGGCCTTCGCCGGCCGCACCCACTCCCCGTACCAGGCCGCTGTCATCCGGATCGGCTACGGCTTCTTCTTCGCCTGCTACCTGCTCCGGGAGTGGCCGAACCGCCGCGTGCTGTTCGGTGACCACAACCCATGGTCGCTGACCATGAAACAGGATGCTTGCGCACCCGCGCCACGGCGGTGTTCTTCCTCGTGGGGGTACTGGCGATCGAGAACCGTAGTCCGTTCGCAGGCGACGCGGGTGACGACATCATCCGGATCATGGCGGTGTACTTGGCCTTCACCCGCTGTGGCCGGGTCTGGTCGCTGGACGCGCGCCGCCGTGGACATCGTGCCGACGGCACACGGCAAGACCGGGCCGGGGTGGCCCTGTGGTCCGTGCTCGGCCCCCTGCTGCTGTGGGCTTCGTGTGTCCACTGGGACGGCTGGCTCGGAATCTTCTGGGCCATGTGGAGCCTCCAGGGGGTGTGGTTCGCCCTGAACCGGTGGGCCCCTCGCCATGAGACGCGCGCCCTGCTGGATTCCGGCGCCGCCATGCTGCACAACTGCGCGATGCTGGTCATCGCCGCCCAGGTCTGTCTGATCTACGCCTCGGCGGGCCTGTACAAGAGCCAAGGGACGAAGTGGCAGGACGGAAGCGCCGTCTACTATGCGATGCATCTGGACCTCTTCCGCCCCTGGCCGTGGCTGACCGGTCTCGTCTCGGCGAACATGCTGCTGGTCTTCCTGCTGTATTACGGCACAGTGATCATGCAGATCTCCTTTCCCTTCACCCTCATGTACCGCAAGGTCAAGAACGTGCTGCTTGCCGTCATGATCCTCGAGCACGTCGGGATCGCGGTCATCCTGGGGATCCCCTTCCTCTCGCTCGCCATGATCGTCAGCGACTCGGTCTTCCTGCCAACAGCTCTTCTGGTCTGGGCCGGCGGCCGGATCACCGCGCTGGCGCGGGGGATCCGCGAGCGCCACGGACGATCCGCGGACGGATGCCTGCAAGGGGCGTGAGCATCCGATGAACCTCTCCCACCGCACCGACGGCCGGCTCCCACAGCTTTCACTGCTCGTCTACGACGGCGACTGTGGCTTCTGCACCGCTTCGGTACGGTTCATCACCCGCCATGTCAGGCCCAAGTGCACCGTCTCCGCCTGGCAGTTCACGGATCTCGAAGCACTCGGCGTCACGGAGCGGCGGGCACAGCACGAAGTGCTCTGGGTCACCCCGACGGGCACGGTGTACGGCGGCTCCCAAGCCCTGGCCAAGGCCCTGCTGAGCGCAGGCCCCAGGTGGCACATCCTCGGCGGCCTCCTGCTCACGGTCCCCGTCCGGTGGCTCTCCCACGGCGTCTACAGACTGGTCGCCGCCAGACGCCACCAGCTGCCGGGCGGCACAGCGACGTGCCGTGCGGGCGCCCGTACGGGCCGGCCGGCGCAATCCTCCCAGCCGGCCCCGCCGTCGCACTGAGGTGACGGGGGCCCGGGGGCTTACGCGATCAACCAGGGCGCATCCGTTCGCCGGCGTGCGGTCCAGCGTCTCCTGATGCGGGTCACGAGGCCGGCCCGAGGTCGTCCCGCACACGCTGGCATTCGCTGCGGCAGGCCCAGGGGAAGCAGCGGTCGGCCACCGCGTTCCCCGGCTCCTCCGCAGCGGTCCGGGCGTCCAAGTCGCCACGGCGGGCGGCCGGTGCGGGGCCGCGGTGACTCGGCCGACCGAAGCCTGGGCAGGCGGTTGCCGGAAGCGGTGCGGGAGTCCTGCCCGAGCGGCCGACCCGCCGCATGACGGCACCTCCCGGTGCAATACTCTCCCGATGAGTTCACGCACTTCCCCGGTCAGCCGGCCGATCACCATACGGAGGGCCGTCGCGCGGGATGCCAAGCGGCTCACGCGGCTCGTGCGCGGCTCAGGCGCCTACCAGGGTATGTACGCAGCCGCGGTCGCGGGCTACCGGGTCGGTCCTGATTACATCGAGGCCCACCGCACGTTCGTGGCCGTCGGGGCCGACGAGCATGGAGGCCGGGTCCTCGGGTTCTACTCGCTCGTCCTCGCTCCACCGGAACTCGACCTGCTGTTCGTCGCCGACGAAGCGCAAGGGCGGGGTATTGGACGACTGCTCGTCGCGCACATGCAGTCCGAGGCCCGGGCCGCCGGGCTGGACCGTGTCAAGGTCGTGTCGCATCGTCCCGCCGAGGACTTCTACCACCGCGCAGGTGCGGTGCGGACCGGGACCGCGTTCGCGAATCCGCCCGCCGTGCCGTGGGACCGGCCCGAATTCGAGTTCCGCATTCCTTCGCAGTGACGCGACGCCGGTTCGCAGGGCACCGGACGATCGTGCCGGGGGTCGGCTACCACCGGCAGCACGCAGTGCCTCCGTCGCACGCCTCTTGCAGACGCCGACGCGGTCCAGCACCGTCCGGTACGAGGCGGCGCCGTGAGCAGCTGTGACATCGGGAAACTGACGGGTGGGTCGGCACGGTCCGAGATCCTGCTGAGGCCTGAGCCCGTCCCCGGCGCCGGCCGAAGGACACTCTGAACGCGGCTCGTGCGCGGCCACGTCCCGCGGGATCTCCAGTCGGAGCGCGGTCCTGAGCGGGGACCGCCATTCGAGTGAGCATTCTTGCTGGCGTACCTGTGGCAGAAGCAGACGCGCACTCCGTGGAGAAAAACTGTCATGGCTGGAGTAGACATTGGCCCGTAGCGGGGTTACTGTTTTGTCGTACCCAGGAAGTCGAAGAGGGCACGGCAGACACGAACTGCCGCGCAAGCAGGTCAAGCAGGACCGGCCCCACGGGGGCCGCGAGCAGTACCCGCGGTATCCAGCTGTACAACCGAGTAATCGAAGGTAAGGAGCCGAACGCCATCAGGATCGCCCGGGCGAGGAAGCAGTCCGCCCGGGTACCGCAAGACCCCGGATTGGAAGGTGGTCCCCGGTCACGCATCCGCGATCCCCGCAGTCCCGTCCTTCCAGGCGGAACGTGCGGACACAGAAGGCCGGCGCAGTCGGCCGGTAGATGGTGTTGAAAGCTCGGGGCCCGGGTGCCATGTGGCACCCGGGCCCCCCGATGCGTCCCCTGGAAGAAGAGGTCTATGCCCCCTGCCAGTTCCCGTCCCATCGTCCCCCTCGACGATGACGACTACCCCGCCTACACCATGGGCCGGGCCGCCGAGATGCTCGGCACCACCCCCGCCTTCCTCCGCGCCCTCGGCGAACACCGCCTGATCACCCCGCTGCGCTCCGAAGGCGGCCACCGCCGCTACTCCCGTTACCAGCTGCGCATCGCCGCCCGCGCCCGCGAACTCGTCGACCAGGGCACCGCGATAGAGGCCGCCTGCCGCATCGTCATCCTCGAAGACCAGCTCGCAGAGGCCCAGCGCATCAACGAGCAACTGCGCGCCGAAGGCGGCTAGCCGCCGGCGGACGAGGCGGCCGAGAAACCCCACCGCCGGTCCACAGCTCAGGCGGGCCGAACGCGTCAACCAGGTTGTCGACGGAAGAGAAGCCGCGAGCGGGCGCGACGGAGTTACCGGGTGCAGACGCGCGAGCCCGGGGAGAAGGAGCGGCGAGGGGGGAAGAGGTCCAGCTCGCGGCCAACCTCCCCTTCGGCGTGGCAGCCCCCGCCTCCTGCCATGTCCAGCAACCCCAACTCCTTCCCGGCGACAGAGAGGCCGGCGCTGAAGCGTCAGTTGCTGAGGGCTTGGTCGAGCGTTTCCCGGCAGTCGATGAGGGTGTCGACGCCGACGATGTTCAGGGTGCGCATCACGGATTCGCCGGGTGCGGCCAGGCGCAGCCAGCCGTCGGCTTCGCGGAGGGCGAGGTGAGCGGCGATGAGGATGTTGATGCCGCTGGAGTCTATGAAGGTGACCCGGTGCAGGTCGACCACGACGCCGGGGCGGGGGGTACGGAAGGCGTCCAGGGCCTGGCGGAGTGCGTCGCCGGTGTGGTGGTCGATCTCTCCGGCCACGGTCACTACGCGGATGCCGTCGACGGTCGTGGACACGACCGACAGTCGGTCTGGCGGCTCAGCGGGTCCGGTATTGGTCATCTCTGCCTCAGCCATATAGGTGATCCTGGCATATTCACGCCGTCGTACGCAGTGCCGCCCGGAATGGTACGGGCGGAGTCTTTGTGTGGCACAGTCAACAAGGCGGGCAAGGCGTGAACCTCGGTTGCGGGGGTATGCGCGGGGCGTTGTGAACGGGGAACGAATGGCGGCTGTGATGGAGTCGGGCCCGGCCGGGGAGGACGACACCGCGCCTGACGCCCGTGTCCTGCAGACCGCCGTGGCGCTGAAGGGGGACGGCGCCTGCATCGCCCGGGCTCGCCGGCTGGCCGCAGGTTTTCTCGCCCGTGCCCGGAGCGGGCACGGCGTACCGGTCTCGCAGCGTGCCGTGGACCTCACCCAGCTCGTGGTCAGCGAACTGGTCACCAACGCCCGCAAGTACGCGCCCGGACCCGTACTGATGGAACTGCGGATCATAGGCGACATGGTGGAGGTCGTCGTGTGGGACTCCGACCCGGTCCTGCCGGTGGCGCGTGCCTCGGACGCCGGCCGCGTAGGGCAGCACGGCCTGGAGATCGTGATGGCCGTCGCGCAGGGGGTGGAAGCCCGGCGCGAACCGGTCGGGAAACGCATCACCGCCCGCATCGCCCTCGCTGACGTCCCCGGCCCGGCCGGCATCCGCGACACACCCTAGGAATGCGGTCGGCCACCGCAGCCTCGCCGGCGTGCGTCATCGCGGCCATCCCGGCTGCCACCGCTCGCCCCCTGCGGCAGCCCAGACCGGGTGAGCAGCCATGTCGGTCGATCATGAGCAATCGGGCCCGCTCCGAGCGCAGGCGAAAGTCGATTAGGCCGGTGCCGATCGGTGCCGTACAGTTCACCGTACCGACGCGGGGTGGAGCAGCTCGGTAGCTCGCTGGGCTCATAACCCAGAGGTCGCAGGTTCAAATCCTGTCCCCGCTACTCAAACGTGAAGGCCCGGTATCCACCGGGCCTTCACTGCGTGTGTGCCGGTTCGGACCTGGCTCTCGGCGAACAGGGCTGGGTTCCTGGCCGGGGCCGCAGCGCACTACCCGGCACGCGCCGGCACTGTCGAATTCCCGGCGGATGACTTTCACGGGATCTGCCGGTCACCCGGCAGACACAGATGGTTCACCGGGCAGGCATGGGTAACCCGACAGAGGGCTCCCACCGGCTGGGCAGAGCACCGGTCGGCGGCGGCCCAGAGTCACCCGCGCTGGAGGAACCTCGTGAACGGTGAATCGACCATCCCATCCTGCGAGACGCGCTTCCCCGCAGTCACGGCGAGCATCACGGCCGCCCGGCACTGGGTCCGCGACTGCGTGCACGGTTTCGGCGGCCCGCTGCGCCGGCACCGGATGATCGAGACCGCCGAACTGCTCGCCTCCGAACTGATCACCAATGCCATCCGCCACGGCTCCGGCCCGCCCCGGATCCAGGTCACCTGGAACGGGCGGTGGCTGCACATAGCCGTCAGCGATTCCAGCGACCGCTTGCCCCGCAAGCGCGCCACTGCGAACACCGAGCCCGGCGGTTTTGGAATCCAACTCCTCGACCGGCTCGCCCGACGCTGGGGCGTCACCCCGGGTCACCCCGGCAAGACGGTCTGGGCCGAACTCGGCCTCGACTCCTGAACACGGTGCGGAGCCGACCACCAGCAGCGGTCGTCCACGGCGCCGGCTCGGGCACGCTACGGATCCGGGCCGAGAGCGCCCGGATCGTCTACGAGGTCCACGGCGGCGGACAGCTGAACGATCTCTTGGCCGGTCGCCGCCCGCCCCCTCCCGCGCAGCCGGCGGCAGGGAACTCCTACTCGTCTGCCGACCCGCGGACCTCGTCCGTGTCCACACCGGCCTCGACGGCACTGCCCTACGCTGCTACCTCCCCGGACGACCACGACAACGCGGCGGGCGCCACCCCGGCCCGCCGGGGTGGCTGCCGACCCCCGTGCCCGGCCTCGGTGCCGGCGGCCCCGCGGCCGGAACGCGACAGTGCCGCCGGGCTGTGGCTCAGGCGTCGATGATGACGGGGATGATGAGGGGCTTGCGGCGGTGGGCGCGGAACGCCCAGTTCGCCACGGCGCGGGCGAGGAGCTGTTCGAGTTGGCGCGCGTCCCCGACACCTTCCTCGGCCGCGGTGGCCAGTGTCTTCTCGATGACGGGGATGACCGGCTCGAAGGTGGTGTCGTCGTGCACGAAGCCGCGGGCCAGGAAGTCGGGGGCCTCGGCGAGGGCGCCGGTGTCCGCGTCGACGATCGCCACCACCGTGAGCACGCCTTCGGAGGCGAGGGTGAGGCGGTCCTTGAGGGACGCCTCGGTGGCGCCGCCGACTTCCATGCCGTCGACGTAGACGTTGCCGGCGGGGACCTTGCCGGTGATGGACGCGCGCCCGTCGACGAGGTCGACGACGACTCCGTCCTCGGCGATGACGACCCGTTCGGGGTCGACACCAGTACGGATGGCGAGGTCGCCGTTGGCCCGCAGGTGGCGCCATTCGCCGTGCACGGGCATGACGTTGCGGGGCTTGACGATGTTGTAGCAGTAGACGAGTTCGCCGGCGCTGGCGTGCCCGGAGACGTGCACCTTGGCGTTGCCCTTGTGGACCACGTGGGCGCCCCACCGGGTGAGCCCGTTGATCACCCGGTAGATGGCGTTCTCGTTGCCGGGGATGAGGGAGCTGGCGAGCAGGACGGTGTCGCCCTTGCCGATACGGATCACGTGGTCGCGGTTGGCCATCCGTGACAGCGCGGCCATCGGTTCGCCCTGGGAGCCGGTGCACACCAGAGTGACCTTGTGGTCCGGGAGCTTCTCCAGCTCCTTCGTGCTCACGACCAGACCGGAGGGGACCTTCAGATAGCCCAGGTCACGGGCGATGCCCATGTTGCGGACCATCGACCGGCCGACGAAGGCGACCTTGCGGCCGTGCTGGTGGGCGGCGTCCAGGACCTGCTGGATGCGGTGCACGTGGCTGGCGAAGCTGGAGACGATGACCCGGCGCGGCGCGGTGCGCATCACCTGCTCGATCGCCGGGTTCAGCTCACGCTCGGAGGTGGTGAAGCCGGGTACTTCGGCGTTGGTGGAGTCGGTGAGGAACAGGTCCACGCCCTCCTCGCCGAGACGGGCGAAGGCGCGCAGATCGGTGATGCGGTCGTCGAGGGGGAACTGGTCCATCTTGAAGTCGCCGGTGTGCAGCACCAGCCCGGCCCGGGTGCGGATCGCGACCGCGAGGCTGTCGGGGATGGAGTGGTTGACCGCCACGAACTCGCAGTCGAAGGGCCCGAAGCCACGCCGGTCGCCCTCCCGCACCCGCACCGTGCGCGGCCGGATGCCGTGTTCCTTGAGTTTGGCCTCCAGGAACGCCAGCGTCAGCTTGGAGCCGACGACGGGGATGTCGGAGCGCTCGCGCAGCAGGTACGGCACGCCGCCGATGTGGTCCTCGTGGCCGTGGGTGAGCACCACGGCCACGATGTCGTCCAGCCGGTCCCGGATCGAGGTGAAGTCCGGCAGGATCACGTCCACGCCGGGCTGGGTCTCCTCGGGGAACAGGACGCCGCAGTCGACGACGAGCAGCTTGCCCGCGTGCTCGAAGACGGTCATGTTGCGGCCGATCTCACCCAGGCCGCCCAGGGCGATGACCCGCAGCCCTCCTTCGGCAAGGGGTGGGGCGGCTTTCAGTTCGGGGTGTGGATGACTCATACCCCTGACGGTACCCGGAGAGCGGCGCAGGATGATCCATTGCCTGCGGGATCCGAGTGCTCGACACGCCCTGCCGCCGACGTACTTGCCGTTCGCCGACCGCTGGCCGCCGGCTACGCGATGAGCCGTCGGGTCGGAAGGTGAACGAGCGTGACCGTCGCAGCTGCTCGACGGGGGACGACCCGAGACGCCTCGGCAGTGAGGTGTCCCTCGCCAGTCTGTGGGCCGTTCGTGCCATGGTCGACGAACGACAGCTCGTAAGGCGGGCGGCAAGGCTGTCCGCCAGGGCAAATATCACTGGCCGCACGCTTCTGACCAGTGCATCGGTCTCTGTGTTCAGGTCGCGTTCAGGTTCGGCTGAGCCTCGGGCAACTCCCGTACTGGAAGCGTCAAAACTCTGGCAAAGGGGTCTGGGGCGAGTGCCGCGCACCATGTCATGGTGCCTGCCATGTCGACTGATCACCTCACTCACTACCGGCCCGCGGGCCACATCCGTCACGCGGCAAGCAAGGTGCCGGAGGTGACTGTCTACTTCTGGATCATCAAGGTGCTGACCACCGGGATGGGCGAGACGGCGTCCGACTTCCTGGCCCACCTGCTCGGCCCGATCCCCGCTGTCGGCCTCGGCGGCATCGCCCTGGTGGCCGCTCTGGCGGTGCAGTTCGCCGTCCGTCGGTACGTGGCCTGGGTCTACTGGACGGCGATCGTGATGGTCAGCGTGTTCGGCACCATGGCCGCCGACGTCCTGCACGTCGGCCTTGGCGTGCCGTACACGCTGTCGACTCCGTTCTTCATGGCCGCGCTGGCCGCCGTCTTCGCCCTCTGGTACCGCGCAGAGCGCACCCTGTCCATCCACAGCATCCACACCCGGCGCCGCGAGAGCTTCTACTGGGCCGCCGTGCTGGCCACGTTCGCGCTGGGCACCGCCGCGGGCGACCTCACCGCCTCGATCGGCCTCGGTTACCTGGGTTCCGCGGTCCTGTTCGCCGCCGCGATCGCCGTCCCGGCTGTCGCCCACCGGTGGGGGAGCCTGAACGCGGTCGCCGCGTTCTGGGCCGCGTACGTCATCACCCGCCCGCTCGGCGCCTCTGTCGCCGACTGGATGGCCGTCGGCCACGGCAGGGGCGGACTCGACCTGGGCCTGGGGCCGGTCACGCTGGCCTGGACGGTGGCGATCCTCGGCTTCGTCGGCTACCTGGCCGTCTCCCGCAAGGACGTCCAGCGCGACACCACGCCGTGATGCTCCGGTAGCGTCGAGTGCGGCGTGGTCACCCGGCAGGCAGGCTGACCACGAACCGTGCCCCGGGAGTGTGTCCGGGGTCGTACGTCACCTCGCCGCCGGCGGAGCGGGCCAGACGCCGCGCCGGCGGCAGTCCCAGGCCCGCTCCGCTGTGTCCGTCGCCGGGATCCGCGCGCCGGCCGTGCTCGCAGAGCTGTCCGGCGAACGGGGGCGGTACGCCGGGGGCTGTCGTCTATGACGTCGATGCGTGCGCCGTCGGGTGCGCGGTGGGCGTGGACGGCGATGCAGAGGTGTGGGACGCGAACTGGTTCGCCCTCACCAGGCTCTGGACGTCACCATGGCCGGCCTGCGCCGACGTCCCACCCAGGCCGCCGAGGAGTCCGGTCGCCCCTTGCCGGTCGCCTCACATCAGCGCGGTCCGAGGGCATGGCTGCCGTTTCGAGTGCTGCGGCTGGAGCGATGGGGCTGGGGCGAAGCGCTGAGCGGCCCTCCCCTGCTCGCGCCGTAGGGCCTGCACTCATGTGTGGCCCACGCCATCCGGTCAGCGACCGCCCCACGCGGGTCTGCGGCCGCATCGCGGTGTCCGCGGGCCGCCGGCGTGTGCCGAGGGAGCGCGGTTCTCTGCGCCGCCCCGGCACACCGAGCCCGTCGGCCGGGGGCCGGGCGGGCGCTGTGCGGTCTGTCAGCCCATGTCCGTCATCAGCCCATGTCCGTCAGGAGGGCGTTCAGTTCCTTCTCCTGCTGCGCGGGCGACATCGGCGGGTTCGAGTGGTCGATGCCGAACGTCTTGAGCATCTTGTCCATCTGAGCGTCGATGGAGGTCCAGCCGGTCTGGTCCAGCGGCTGCAGCGACGCCTGGTCGGCGTCCCACAGGTCACGCAGCTTCTGGGCGGCCGCGTGGGCCCCGGTCGCGTTCCCCGAGCGCGCGTCCTTGAGCGAGGTGGAGGCGAGGGTCTTCAGCGCGGCGACCTTGGCGGGCGGGAACTTCTTCACCGCCTGGCCGGGAGCCATCCGGACGGCGGAGGTGTTGTCTTCCTCCGGCGCCGGGCCGACGTGCGGCTGGCCGTGGGCCCAGACCAGCAGGCCCGCGGTGGCGACGGCGAGCAGTCCGAAGCCGGCCAGTGCGACGCGCTCCTTGCGCGGGTCGCCGGTGGCGTGTGCGGCGAGGGCAGCCTCGTGGGTCTCGGTCACATCCGGGCGCGTCACCGTCAGGTAGACCACCGTCGCCAGGATCAGGCCGAGGAAGATCAAGCTGGTGGTGAACGTGCCCAGGTCGAGACCGGTGGGGTCGCCGGGGTTCTCGGCGACCTTGGGGGAGGCGAGCCAGTCGCCGATGTTCGCGCCCAGCGGGCGGGTCAGGATGTAGGCGAGCCAGAAGGACAGCACCGGGTTGGCGCCGAACCTCCACAGCAGCGTGATCGCCGCGATGAGGCCGAGCGGCAGCAGGACCGAGACTCCCGGGCTCCAGCCGGTGAGCTCGAGGGTCCAGTCGCCGGTCGCGGTGCCGAGCGCGAAGGTGACGAGAACGGCGAGCCAGTAGAACGACTCCCGCGGAAGCGTGGTGACCGAGTGGATCGACAGGGTGCGCTCGCGCAGCCACCACACGCCGAAGACCACGGCGAGCAGTACCGAGAAGACCGCGGAACTGATCCACAGCGGCACATTGAGCTGGTCGGTCAGGATGTCGGTGTACAGGGTGCCGGTGACGCTGACAACGACCACGGTCAGCCAGTAGGGGAACGGGACGTACCGCTTCAGCCGCAGCTGGACGGCCAGGACCACCACGAAGACCGCGGTGAAGATCCAGGCCGTGTTCACCAGGCCGACGCCCAGCTTCATGTTGATCCAGTCGGCGAAGCTCTCACCGACGGTCGTGCACAGGACCTTGATCACCCAGAACCAGACGGTGACCTCGGGAACCTTGTTGAGCATGAGACGCCCGCTGCGCGTGCGTGCTTCCGTTGTCGTTGTCATGCAGCGAGGTTGGCGCGGGGAATCTGCACATAACCTGACTACGCGGTTGCACGGGCGGCCGGGAGGGTCACCTCGACGTGACCGCGGCCGTCTGCGATCGCGCGGACCTCCACACCGGCCGAGGCGGCGATGCGCCGGACCACCGGCAGCCCCAGCCCGTACCCGCCGCCGCCGGTCACCCCCGCTTCGAAGACCCGGTCGACGTCCGCGGGATCGATTCCGGGGCCGTCGTCCAGGACATCGACCACGATGGCCTCGCCCTGGTCGCGGGCGGTGATCCACACCCGGGACCTCGCATGCCGCAGGCCGTTGTCCAGCAGGGGCGACAGCAGCGACACGGCGACGTCGGCCGCCACGGCGACCTCGACCTTCGCGGAGAAGGCGACCTCGACCGCGCGGCCGGCGATCGCCTGCCGCGCGGCGGCGCGCAGGTCGCACCGGGTTCCCTTGTCCGTCCGTGCGCGCGCGGCGCGCAGAAGCGTCGTGATCGCCGCATCAAGGCGGTCGGCCTCGCTCAGCACCGCCTCCGTCGGCACCGGCTCGCCGGAGAGCTGCGCCAGCTGCGCCTCGGCCCGCAGGACCGTGAGCGGTGTCCGCAACTCGTGGGCGATCTCATCGGTGAGCCGGCGCTCGTCCGCCAGCGCGTTGTCGACGCGCTCCAGGAGGTGGTCCAGGGTCCGCCCCAGTTCCCCGAACTCGTCGCGGGGGACGCCGAGGTTGAAGCGGCGCCCGGGTTCGTGCCGGCCCCAGTCGTCGGCGAGGGCGGCCATCTCGTGGACGACCCGCAGCGCGCGGCGCACCACGAGGTGTGCGACACCGCCGGCGAGGAGGACCGTGAGGCCGCCCAGTATCAGGGACAAGGTCAGGCTGCGCTGCTCGGACGTCTCGTAGGGAGTGAGGTCGACCCGGACGATCACCATGACGTGGTGGCCGTGGCCCGGGACCTTCCGCGCGTACAGGAGGTAATCGCCGACCGACGCGGTCTGCGAGCGCCCTGTGTCCGCCAGCTCCTCGACGCGACCGACCAGGCTCGGCGGTACGTTTCCGTCGATCAGCCGGCCGTCGGCATACAGCCAGGCGACCTCGTCCAGCGCCTCGCTGCCGTTCTCCGTCAATACGACACGGCCGCCTTTCGCGGTGACGTTCCCCGCGACCGCCTCGGCGCGCGTACGTGCCAGATCGTGTGCGTCGGCGTCCGTCACCCGGCTCAGCAGCACGTGCGAGACGACGACCAGGATCGCGACCACGGCGGTGGCGATCAGCACGGTGAGTGCGACGACCCGCTTACGGAACCCCGTCACTGCCATCGGTAGCCCACACCGCGGACGGTTGCCAGCCGCTCGGCAACACCCAGCGGACCTAGCTTGGCCCGCAGCCGGCGCACATAGGAGTCGAGGGTGTTGTCGTTGACCTGAGCTCCGTGCGGCCAGCCGGCAGCGATGAGGGCGTGGCGGCGTACCGCGTCGCCCTGCGAGGCGATCAGGCGGCCCAGCAGCCGGAACTCGGTCGGGGTCAGGCTCATGGTCACCGCATCGTGGGTCACCACGTGCTTCGCCGGATCGAGGACGACCTCGCGCGGTGCGGGCGTCACGGTGGCCCGGCGCAGCAGCGCCCGGACGCGGACCAGCAGTTCCGGGATGTCGAAGGGTTTGGTCATGTAGTCGTCGGCGCCGGCCTCGAAGCCGCCCACCTTGTGATGCAGGCCGTCCAGGGCGGTGAGCATCAGCACCGGCGCGTCGACGCCGCGGGCCCGCAGGGCCAGGCAGACGTCGCGGCCGTCGGCGTCCGGGAGCCCGAGATCCAGGACGACCAGATGGGGCGCCGGTGAGAGCTGCCGCAGCAGGCTGTCGGCCGTGGCGGCGACGGAGACGGTGTGCCCGTCGTGCTCCAGGGCGCGCTTGAGGACGCCGCGGACCGCCGCGTCGTCTTCACACACCATGATGAGAGCCACGGGCTGACCCTAGATACTCCCGGCCCGGTTCTCCATCTTCCCAGGTCAGCCGCCTGACGGCCCGGAGCGGGCCGCTGGTGCCGCACGCCCCTGCCCTGAAGCCCCGACGGCCGGGTGCGAGGGCCGAGCCCGCAGCAGCGGTGTTCGCGGGAGGACCGCAATGGGTCGCATGGGCTCGGTGCGGGGGTACGTCGACTCCATCGCGCCAGGTCACCGTTGGCTCTTCGCCCGGGTGAGCGGGCTGATCCTGGAGGAATTCCCGCAGGCGAGTGTGGCGCTGTCCTACGGAATCCCACCTACCGGGTCGAAAAGCGCAGGCCGCACGTCGGTGTCTGGCAGCACGGCGTCTCGATCCACGGGTGGGCAACGGAGCGCGATGGTGGCTTCAGCTTCCGCCCTCCCGAGCTCATCAGCGGAAAGGCCACCATTCGGCTGCGGTCCACCGAGATGGCGGCCGCCACAGACGGTGAACCGCGCGCTCCCATCCGTGCCGCGCTGAACCCCTGACCGGGGACCCGGCCCTGCACGCAGGCACAGCCAGGCGGCCCCTGGACGGCCCGGCCTCGTCCCGCCCTCGCGGTTCCCCCGTCCCCCGCCCGTTCCCGGGGACGTCCCCGGTGTCCCACGGGACGTGGGAACGGCATTCTGACAGCTCGTCACGGAAACGCTGGCTGTCGTGATCACGGTGCGTGGTCACGAGAACGACAGCCGGAGGTTTCCATGATCCGACGGACCCTGCAGAGCGGCCTGCTGGCCGCGGTCGCGGTGCTCGCCATCCTGCCCACGGCGGCCGGTGCCGCCCCGGCGGGCGGCACCACCCCGTACCCCACGCCCGCGGCCGGCGTGCGGCACACCCTCCCCTCGCTGCTGCCCGCTCCGACCCGGCACCAGTCCGCGAAGCACCGCACCGCCCGCCACCACCGCAGCGTCCACCGCGTGCACTGCAAGCACCACGCCGGGCGCCGCCTCCACTCGGCGTACCGCACCCACCGGCTCCACCGCGTCATCGTGCACACCGCGTCGTACCGGCGTGGCATCCCCGCCGTGGGCCGCGTGGTCACGCACCGCCTCACGCTGAACGTCCGCTCCGGCCCGGGCACCGGTTACCGGGTGGTCGGCCACCGGCACCACCACCGGCTCGTGGCCCTCACCTGCAAGCGCTACGGCACCGGGGTGTCCGGCAACCACACGTGGTACCGGCTGTCCCACCACAGGGGCTATGTCTCCGCCCGTTACGTCAGGGTCGACGCCACGCTCCCGTGGTGCTGACGGTCCCCCACCGCCGTACCCCCTGAACCACCGCCCACCCCGACCGTCGAGGCCTGTTCGAGGATCACGCATCCCCGAACAGGCCTTCGGCGCGCTCATGTGCCTCAGTCTCGTCACACCTCACTGAGTGTTGCAACCGCCTTCCCCTCGGGAAGCCATTCCGGCATCAAGGGCGAAGCGCCCATAGCGGAAGAGGAGTCGAGGGACGCACCATGCCCCACCCCGAAAAACCGACCGCGCCCGACGAACCGTTGGTGGTCAGACTGCGGGAACTGAAGGACGGTACGGGGCTGAGCCTGGCGGCGCTGGCAGCGCGCACCCCGTACAGCAAGTCCGCCTGGCACCGCTACCTGACCGGTGCTCAGCGGCCACCGCGGCCGGCCGTGGAGGCGCTCACCCGGCTGGCCCGCGTCGATCCCGACGCGGTACTGGCCCTGTGGGAGGCCACCGAGCACACCGCCGACGGGCCGTCGCCCGCGAGCACCCCGGACGGGATCGGACCCCGGCGCTCGGGCGGGCGGCGGTGGCTGCCACTGTGTGTGCTCGCGCTGGCGGGGGTGACGGCCGCGGTGGGCGCCGCCGTCGCCGCGCACGACCGGAGCGGTTCGACCGGTACGCCGGTCGTGATGGCGGTCCCGCACTGCCACAGGCCCTCCTGCCGGGGCCAGTTGCCCGACGCGACGGCCTGCGCACGCGACGCGCGGACCACCAGCACCGTCACCGACCCCGCCTACACCGTCCGGCTGCGGTACTCCCCGGCCTGCGGTACCGCCTGGTCGGAGGTGCGGGTGCGCTCCCCGCACGCCCGCGAGGTCTCGGTACGCGCGGGCCGGGACGTCCTCTCCACGACCTACCCGGCCGACGACACCACCGGCTACACGAGCCCGATGCTCTCCGTACGCTCCCCCCGGGGCGTTGAGGCCTGCGCGGAGGTGGCCGAACAACTGGCCTGCACCGGCCTGGACGTACAGGATCCGGACGAGGGCTGATCCCCTGCCCGGGGGCGGGCGACGGTCCGCCCGCCGAGCCGTTGGCCGGTGCCGCCCGAGTACGGCAGGCGGCGGGCGGCCGGTGTACGGCAGGGGCGGTGAGCGGGTAGTCGTCGGCGCCGTAGAAGCGGACCGGGGCGCCGAGGGTGGCGGCGGCCTGCTCCGCCTCCTCGCGGCGTACCGCCTTGATCTCCGCCGGCGTCCTGCCCTCGCGCCACGCCTTGGCGGACTCGCCGCGCTCGCCGAAGGTTAGGCAGGCGATGGTGACCTTTCGCCCCGGGAGGCGGCCAGGGCGATCGCTTCGCCCGCCCGCTGCTCGGGAAGTCGGACCCGCTCGACGCTCAGGCCGCCGCGCGGGCCGTGCTCGGCGGTCGTGCCCGGGCCCGGGCCAAGTCCGGCGACGGTCCGGTGCACAGCGCACGGATCTGCAAGCTCGCCAAGGACGCCGCGGTCAAGGCCCGTGCCCAGGCGAGCGCACCCAGGACCATGACGAGCGCCGGATCAAGGAGGGCAAGACCCGGCGCGAAATCGTTCCACCTGGTCGGACCTGTGCAGTCGCAACCCTCGTTAGAGGGGCAGTCGTGAGACGTGAGAGGGTCTGGGGCGTGAGTGAGACACCCCCGAACACCCTGCAATACCGCTTCGACGGGCCAGAAGACGCTCCGGTCCTGATCCTGGGTCCCTCACTGGGTACCACATGGCACATGTGGGACCGCCAGGTGCCGGAGCTGGCCAAGCAGTGGCGGGTCTTCCGGTTCGATCTGCCCGGGCACGGCGGCGCCCCGGCGCACCCGGCCGGATCGGTCGCCGAGCTGAGCGCCCGGCTGCTGGCGACGCTGGACGCGCTCGGCGTACAGCGGTTCGGTTACGCGGGCTGCGCGCTGGGCGGCGCGATCGGTATCGAGCTGGCCCTGCGCCACCCCGCGCGGCTCGCCTCCCTCGCCGTCGTCGCGGCCTCGCCCCGGTTCGGCACCGCCGACGAGTTCCGCCAGCGCGGGGTGGTCGTGCGCACCAACGGGCTCGACCCGATCGCCCGGACCGCGCCCGACCGCTGGTTCACCGGCGGGTTCGCCGCCGCGCAGCCCGCGATCACCGAGTGGGCCGTGCAGATGGTCCGCACCACCGACCCCGGCTGCTACATCGCCGCCTGCGAGGCCCTGGCCGCCTTCGACGTACGGCCCGAGCTGGGCCGGGTCGGGGTGCCGACGCTGGTGCTGGTCGGCTCCGACGACCAGGTCACCGGCCCGGCCGAGGCCCGCACCCTGGTCGCCGGCATCCCGGACGCCCGGCTCGCGGTCGTCCCCGGCGCCTCCCACCTGGTGCCGGTCGAGCAGCCCGCCGCCGTCACCGACCTGCTCGTCCACCACTTCTCCACCGCCTGGCAGCAGCCCTACGACACCGGCCAGACCGCCCTGCCCGGCATGCCGGCCGCCCCGGTCCCGGCCGCCGCGCCGCAGCCCGCACCGGTCGCCGAGATCGCCCCGGCCGCCGTACCGGAGCGGCCCGACGGGCAGCCGGACCGGTACCGGACCGGGCTGAAGGTCCGCCGCGAGGTGCTGGGCGACGCCCACGTGGACCAGGCGCTGGCGCAGGCCGGCGAGTTCTCCGGGGACTTCCAGGAGTTCGTCACCCGCTACGCCTGGGGCGAGATCTGGGACCGGCCCGGCCTCGACCGCCGTACCCGCAGCTGCGTCACGCTCACCGCGCTGGTCGCGGGCGGCCACCTGGAGGAGCTGGCCTTCCACACCCGGGCGGCCCTGCGCAACGGGCTCACCCCGGACGAGATCAAGGAAGTGCTGCTCCAGACGGCCGTCTACTGCGGGGTGCCGGCCGCGAACAGCGCGTTCCGGGTGGCCCAGCAGGTGATCCGGGAGGAGACCACGCCCGCCGAGTAGCGCCCCGGGCGGCCGCAGACGGCAGGATGGGGAGACATGAAGCTCACGAAGAAGTCCCACGCCTGCGTCCGCCTGGAGAAAGAGGGGCAGACCCTCGTCATCGACCCGGGCGGGTTCTCCGAGGAGGACGCCGCCCTCGGCGCGGACGCGATCCTGGTCACGCACGAGCACCCGGACCACTTCGACGAGTTCCGGCTGCGGGCCGCCATGGAGAACAACCCGGCCGCCCGCATCTGGACGCTGAAGTCGGTCGCGGACCAGGTCGAGGCGGCCTTCCCGGGCCGGGTGCACACCGTCGGCCACGGCGACACCTTCACCGCCGCCGGCTTCGACGTCCAGGTCCACGGCGAACTGCACGCGGTGATCCACCCGGACATCCCGCGCATCACCAACGTCGGCTATCTGATCGACGGCGGGAAGGTCTTCCACCCCGGCGACGCCCTCACCGTGCCCGGCGAGCCGGTCGAGACGCTGCTGCTGCCGGTGATGGCCCCCTGGAACAAGATCTCGGAAGTGATCGACTACGTCCGCGAGGTCGGCCCGCGGCGCGCGTACGACGTCCACGACGCCCTGCTCACCGACCTCGCCCTGCCGCTCTACGAGGGCCACCTCGGCCGCCTGGGCGGCACGGAGCACCAGCGGCTGCACCCCGGGGCGTGGACCGAGGTCTGAGCGCCCGGACCGGCGTTGTCGGACCCGCCGGGTAGGTTGGAAGGCATGCGCATCGCTACCTGGAACGTGAACTCGATCACCGCCCGCCTTCCCCGGCTGCTGGCCTGGCTGGAGAGCAGCGGCACCGACGTGCTCTGCCTCCAGGAGGCCAAGATCGCCGAGGAGCAGTTCCCGTTCGGCCAGCTCCGCGAGCTGGGCTACGAGGCCGCGGTCCACGCGACCGGCCGGTGGAACGGCGTGGCGGTGCTCTCCCGCGTCGGCATCGAGGACGTGGTCAAGGGCCTGCCCGGCGACCCGGGCTTCGACGGCGTGACCGAGCCGCGCGCCCTCGCGGCGACCTGCGGCCCGGTCCGCGTCTGGTCGGTGTACGTGCCGAACGGCCGCGAGGTCGGCCACCCGCACTACGCGTACAAGCTCCAGTGGTTCGAGGCGCTGAGGGCGGCCGTGTACGGCGACGCGCAGGGCAGCCGCCCGTTCGCGGTGCTGGGCGACTACAACGTGGCGCCGACGGACGACGACGTCTTCGACCCGGCCGCCTTCGAGGGCTCCACCCATGTCACCCCGGCCGAGCGCGCCGCGCTGGCCGCCCTGCGCGAGGCGGGCCTGAACGACGTCGTGCCGCGCCCGCTGAAGTACGACCACCCCTTCACCTACTGGGACTACCGCCAGCTCAGTTTCCCGAAGAACCGCGGCATGCGCATCGACCTGGTGTACGGCAACCAGCCGTTCGCCGACGCCGTCAAGGACGCCTACGTCGACCGTGAGGAGCGCAAGGGCAAGGGCGCCTCCGACCACGCGCCGGTGGTGGTCGACCTGGACGTGTGATGCCACGCTGGGTCCATGAACCTTCCGTTCCTGGGCCCCCGGCACGCGAAGAAGGCCGGAGCGGCGCTCCGCGCCGACCCCGAGGCGGTCGCCGCGCTGCTGTCCGAGTGCGAGCTGCTGCGCTCGCAGGCGGCTCGGGCGGGCGTCCTCCTCGACGACACCCCGGCCTCCCTGGAGGCCCTGGACCAGATGGTGCCGCGCTGGCGGGACGACCCGGAGACCCTGCCCTGGCTGGGCCACGACGCCGGGCTGTACCTGGGCACGGTCGTCGTGCGTACCGTGCCCGGCGCCGCCTGGCGGATCCGGCCCGACGGCGAGCCCGTCGTACGCCTCGCCTCCGGCCGTGCGGTGGAGGTGGTGCCGGCCGGGGAGGAGTGGGCGGTGAGCGGGGTCCCCGAGCTGTCCCAGCTGTACGCGGAGATCGCCGAGACCTGACGCCCGGGCCACCGTGCCGCGCGACAAGGGCCCCGCGTCCGGGCATCAACACCGGGCCCCCGCTGTTCCGTTCGCCGTCGGCGCACCGCCGCGGCGCGCACCCGGCAGCACCGGTGCCCCTCGAACGCGGCCGGGCCGGGGCCGCGTTCGCGCCCGGCGCGCGGGAGCCCCCTGCGAGGAGTTCATCCATGCGGGGAACCCATCGCCTCCAACCTCGACTACGATTTGCCGTTCATCCCTGTGGTGATGGTGATGTCGCCGATCCGCATCGGATGTGCGTGCTGCTCTTCCGGTTCGCCGACCGGGTGTCCCGGCGGGAGCGGCGCGGCCCCAGGACCGAGGGGGCGGTGGTCGCCGCTCCCGGGTCCGGGGGCGCTGCCGCCAGGGGGGCGGCAGTTCAACGGGCCAGGCTCGTCCGGCGGCAGCCGGAGATCACTGCTCGCCGAGCGGGACGGACACGTACGACGGGTCGTCCGGGGGCGAGGAGAAGGTCAGCTGCGCGCCGGACGGGTTGTGCTCGGCGTAGAGCGGGTCGACCGTGTCGGCCACCAGCGCGAGGCGGTGCCCGGCGGGGACGTCGTAGGCCGTGGAGTACAGGTCCACGTCGACGGCGAACGGCTCGCCGGGCGTCCGCCCGTGCCAGGTCCACGGTGCGTGCGTGACGAGCTTGCCGATGCCGGGCGGGCCCACGTCGCGGTGAGCGCGAGCTCGCGCCGGGCCGCGGAAGCGACTGTCGGCGTGTCACTCGGCGGCGCTGGGAGCGGGCTCCGGAAGCGGTGCCCGCGCCGCCCGGGTCACGTCCGCCACCAGCTCCACCACGTCCGGGCCGTACGCCTGGGAGTTGACCACCTTCAGCAGCAACACGAAGGAACCGCCGCCGTACTTGCGGGCCAGCCGCTCGTGGTGGCGGGCGAGGTAGCGGGTCGCCGCCTGGTTGGTGATCGCCCGCTGGCCGCAGAAGAGGAACACCGGGCGGGTGTCCGGGCCGCCGTCCGCGGTGAGCCGGGCGAGCAGCACGTACTCGCTGCGCCCGCCGTCCATGCGGTACTCCTCACCGCCGATCCGGATGGCGCCGACGTCCGGGCCCGTCGCGGCCTCCGCGTTCATCCGCACGCCGGGCAGCAGCGAGGAGAGGTGGGCCTCCATCCGGCGGTTCGAGGCGGGACCGCCGAGGCAGAACTCCGTGCGCTCGCCGAACCCCTGCTGGGCGGCGTCGTGCGCGACCACTTGCGCGTGGGCGTTGCAGTCCTTGATGAGGGCGGACAGTTCCAGCAGGGCGAACACGTCGTGCCGCATCACCGACAGCTCCGGGCCGCCCGCGTTGCGGTTGACCACCAGCAGCGACTCGGCGTGGTCGGGCAGCCCGAAGAAGGCCTGCTTGCGGCGCAGCCGGCGCTTCCACAGGTACGTCCGGGCGACCCAGCCCAGCGCGGCCGAGACGCCCGCGGCTATGACTCCGAGGACGATGTTGCGCACGTCGTCGTTCATGGCCGCGCATGGTAGCGGGCCCGGGCGACGGCCACGGTGCGGCAGGCGTACTGTCGGTATTACCGGTCATCCGGTTACGCTGCGCGGACTTGTCCCGACGGGAGGTACGGATGGGTCGTCCAGGCACGCGGAAACTGGCGGTTCTGGCGGTCTCGGCCGCCGTGGTGTCGGTGGGGGCGGCGGCGCCGCCCGCCGCCACGGCGCACAGAACGCCGCCGAAGGTCCCGGTGGCCGTCGGCTACGGCGGCGCCGTGGCCAGCGTCGACGCCGACGCCTCCGCCGCCGGCATCGAAGTGCTCAAGCACGGCGGCAACGCGGTCGACGCGGCCGTCGCCACCGCCGCCGCGCTCGGCGTCACCGAGCCCTACTCGGCCGGCATCGGCGGAGGCGGCTACTTCGTCTACTACGACGCCAAGTCCCGCACGGTGCACACCATCGACGGGCGCGAGACCGCGCCGCTGAGCGCCGACGCCGACCTGTTCACGGAGAACGGCAAACCGCTCGCCTTCGCCGACGCCGTCAGCAGCGGCCTGAGCGTCGGCACCCCGGGCACGCCCGCCACCTGGCAGCAGGCGCTGGACCAGTGGGGCAGCAAGCGGCTCGGCACCCTGCTGAAGCCCGCCGAGCGCATCGCCCGCGACGGCTTCACGGTGGACGACACCTTCCGGTCGCAGACCGCGTCCAACGAGACCCGGTTCCGCTACTTCCCGGACACCGCCAAGCTGTTCCTGCCGAACGGACAGCTGCCCGTCGTCGGTTCCACGTTCAAGAACCCCGAACTCGCCCGGACCTACGAGCAGCTGGGCCGGCAGGGCATCGGCGCCGTCTACCGCGGTGACATCGGCGACGACATCGTCAAGACGGTCGAACACCCGCCCGTGGACCCCGCCTCCGGCTGGAACGCCCGCCCCGGCAAGCTGGCCGAGAAGGACTTCGCCGTCTACCGCGCCAAGCTCCAGGCGCCCACCAGGACGTCGTACCGCGGCCTGAACGTGTACTCCATCGCGCCCTCGTCCTCCGGCGGCACCACCGTCGGCGAGGCGCTGAACATCCTGGAGAACACCGACCTGTCGAAGGCGAGCGAGGTGCAGTACCTGCACCACTTCATCGAGGCCAGCCGCATCGCCTTCGCGGACCGCGGGCGCTGGGTCGGCGACCCCGCCTTCGAGGACGTGCCGACGAAGGAGCTGCTGTCCCAGCGGTACGCCGACTCCCGCGCCTGCCTGATCAAGGACGACGCCGTCCTCGGCAGCCCGCTCGCACCCGGCGACCCCCGGCACCCGGCGGCCTGCGGCCAGGGCGGTACGGCGGCCCCCACGACCTACGAGGGGGAGAACACCACCCACCTCACCGTGGCCGACAAGTGGGGCAACGTCGTCGCCTACACGCTCACCATCGAGCAGACCGGCGGCAGCGGCATCACCGTCCCGGGCCGGGGCTTCCTGCTCAACAACGAGCTGACCGACTTCTCCTTCGCCCCGGCCAACCCGGCCGTGCACGACCCGAACCTGCCGGGCCCGGGCAAGCGGCCGCGCTCCTCCATCTCCCCGACGATCGTCCTGGACCAGCACAACAGGCCGGTCGTGGCGCTCGGTTCACCCGGCGGCGCGACCATCATCACCACCGTGCTGCAGACGCTCACCGGGTTCCTGGACCGGAAGCTGCCCCTGGTGGACGCGATCGCCGCACCGCGCGCCAGCCAGCGCAACGCCGCCCGGACCGAACTGGAACCCGGGCTCTACGACAGCGGCCTGCGCAAGCGGCTGGAGGCCATCGGGCACTCCTTCAGCCTCAACCCGGAGATCGGGGCGGCCACGGGCGTGCAGCGGCTGCCGGACGGCAGGTGGCTGGCCGCAGCCGAGAAGGTACGGCGCGGCGGCGGCTCGGCGATGGTGGTCCGCCCGGAGCGCTGAAGCAGACACCGGCCAAGCCGGCCGGGGCCGTGACGCGTCGGTGGCCCCGGCCGTCGGATCAGAGTTCGGGTGCGGGCGGCTGGGCGGCTTCCGTGCGGAAGTCCAGCCGCCCGTCCCGCGCGTCCACGGTCACCCGGCTGCCCTCGGAGATCGTGCCGTCCAGCAGCAGCCGCGACAGCTGGTTGTCCACCTCCCGCTGGATGGTGCGGCGCAGCGGCCGGGCGCCGTACTCGGGCTGGTAGCCGCGCTCGGCGAGCCAGTCGACGGCCGCGCCCGTGAAGTCCACCGAGACGCCCTGCCCGTCCAGCAGCCGCCGGGTCGTCTCCAGCAGCAGATCGGTGATCTGCCGCAGCTGCTCGCTCGTCAGCTGCCGGAAGACCACGATCTCGTCGATCCGGTTCAGGAACTCCGGCCGGAAGTGCTCGCGCAGCGGCCGCAGGATCTGCTCGCGCCGCGCCTCCTCGTCGGCCTCCGCGCCGCCCGGCCCGAACCCGATCCCGGCACCGCGCCGGGTGATCGCCTCCGAGCCCAGGTTGCTGGTCATCACGATGACCGTGTTGGTGAAGTCCACGGTCCGGCCCTGCGAGTCGGTGAGCCGGCCGTCGTCGAGCACCTGGAGCAGGATGTTGAAGACGTCCGGGTGCGCCTTCTCCACCTCGTCCAGCAGCAGCAGCGAGTACGGGTGCCGGCGCACCACCTCGGTGAGCTGGCCGGCCTCCTCGTGGCCGACGTACCCGGGCGGGGCGCCCACCAGCCGGGAGACGGTGTGCCGCTCCTGGTACTCGCTCATGTCCAGCCGGACCATCCGGTCCTCGCTGCCGAACAGCGCCTCCGCCAGCGCCCGTGCCAGCTCGGTCTTGCCGACGCCGGTCGGGCCGAGGAAGAGGAAGCTGCCGATGGGCCGGTTCGGGTTCGCCAGGCCGGCGCGGGAGCGCAGCACCGCCTCGGACACCACGGCGACCGCCTCCTCCTGGCCCACCACCCGCTGGTGCAGGTGCTGCTCCAGGCCGAGCAGCCGTTCCTTCTCCTCCTGGGTCAGCCGGCTGACCGGGATGCCGGTCTGCCGGGACACCACCTCGGCGATGGCCTCCGCCGTCACCTCCAGGTCCTGGCCCTCGTCGGCCTTGTCGCCGCCGGTCACCTGGGCGATGCGCTGCTTCAGCTCGCCGATCCGGTCGCGCAGCTGCTTCGCCTGCTCGTAGTCCTCGTCCGCGACCGCCTGGTCCTTGTCCCGGACCAGCTGCTCGACCTCGCGCTCCAGCGCGCGCACGTCCGTGCCCTTCGTCCGGGCACCCAGCCGGACCCGCGCGCCCGCCTGGTCGATCAGGTCGATCGCCTTGTCCGGCAGCCGCCGGTCGGTGAGGTACCGGTCCGACAGCTCCACGGCGGCGACCAGCGCCTCGTCGGAGTAGCGGACCTGGTGGTGGGCCTCGTACCGGTCCCGCAGCCCGCGCAGGATCTCGATCGTGTCCTCGGCCGTCGGCTCGGGCACCAGGACCGGCTGGAACCGGCGGGCCAGCGCCGCGTCCTTCTCGATCCGGCGGAACTCCTCCAGCGTGGTCGCGCCCACGATGTGCAGCTCGCCCCGGGCCAGCGCGGGCTTGAGGATGTTCCCGGCGTCCAGTGTGCCGCCCTCCCCGCCGGAGCCCGCGCCCACGACGGTGTGCAGCTCGTCGATGAACACGATCAGCCGGTCGGAGTGGGCGCGGATCTCCTCCACGATGTTGGTGAGGCGCTCCTCGAAGTCGCCCCTGTAGCGGGTGCCGGCCACCACCCCGGTGAGGTCCAGGGCCACCACCCGGCGCCCCGCCAGGACGTCGGGGACCTCGCCGTCCGCGATGCGCTGGGCCAGGCCCTCCACGATCGCCGTCTTGCCGACGCCCGCGTCACCGATGAGCACCGGGTTGTTCTTGCCGCGCCGCGACAGCACCTCGATGGTCTGCTCGATCTCCGTCTCCCGGCCGATCACCGGGTCGATCCGGCCCTGCCGGGCCATGTCGGTCAGATCACGGCCGTACTTGTCCAGGGTCGGCGTGCCGGTGGGCCGCTGACGCTGCCGCTCCGGGCGGGGCGGCGCCCCCTCCGGGGCCTCGGGCGGCATGCCGCCCGCCGAGAACCGGGCCGCGTGCAGGATGTGCCCGGCCGCCGAGTCCGGGTTCGCCGCCAGCGCGCTCAGCACGTGCTCCGGGCCGATGTACCCGGCGCCGCTGGCCCGCGCCATGTCGTGCGCGTCCAGCAGGGCGCGCTTGACCGCCGGGGTCAGCGACAGCGAGGTCGGCGGCGGTGCCTCGCCGGGCGGGTGCTGGACGGGGCCCGCCCGGCCGTCGATCTCCGTGGCGAGCGAGTCCGGGTCCGCGCCCGCCCGGCTCAGCAGGCTCCGGGTGGGTTCCGTCGACACGGCCGCGCGCAGCAGGTGCTGGGTGTCCAGATCCCGGCTGCCGTGCTCGGCAGCGTACTGGGCGGCCCCTCTGACCAGCTCCCGGGCCGGCTGGCTGAGCAGGCGGCCGATGTCGATGTGGCGGGGCCCGGGGGCTCCGCCCGAGCCGCCGAAGAAGCGGGCCAGGAATTCACCGAAGGGGTCAGGAGGGTAGCCGTTGGTCATCGCGTGGGTTCCTTCGCTGACGACATGCGGAGCGGCCGGGTAACCCGGGGGCGGGTTGCTCATGCCCACGATGACACGATCCGTGGGGGCGGGCACGTTCGCCCAGTGGGGTGCGGGACCGGTCCGGCACGGCGTCCGCGGGCGTGTCGTGGCGGCTCGTGCCAGGAGGACGCGGCCGCGTCCGTGGCACGCCCCGCGCCGCTCAGGGAACCTCGCGGGCCGTCAGGACCCGGGGGCCGTCCTCCGTGATCGCGACCGTGTGCTCGCAGTGGGCCGCGCGGGAGCCGTCGGAGGTGCGCAGGGTCCAGCCGTCGGCCGCAGGGTAGTAGGCGTCGCTGCCGCTCGCGACCACCATGGGTTCGATGGCGAGGACCATGCCCGGACGCAGCGGGAGGCCGCGGCCGGGGCGGCCCTCGTTCGGGACGTCGGGCTCCTCGTGCATACGGCGGCCGATGCCGTGGCCGCCGAAGCCGTCCGGGATGCCGTAACCGGCCGTACGGCAGACCCGGCCGACGGCGTGCGCGATGTCGCCGACGCGGTTGCCGGCCACCGCCGCCTCGATGCCCGCGGCCAGCGCCCGCTCGGCGGTCTCGATCAGCCGGAGGTCCGCGGGGCGCGGGCGGCCCACCGTGAAGCTGATCGCCGAGTCGCCGGCCCAGCCGTCCAGCAGCGCGCCGCAGTCGACGGAGAGCAGGTCGCCGTCGCGGAGCCGGTACCGGGTGGGGATGCCGTGGACGATCGCGTCGTTCACCGAGGCGCAGATCACCGCAGGGAAAGGGGTCGGGGCGAAGGAGGGGCGGTAGCCGAGGAACGGCGACGTCGCGCCCGCCTCGCGCAGCACCTCCCGGGCCACCTCGTCCAGCTCCAGCAGGGAGACGCCCACGCGCGCGGCCTCCCGTACGGCCGTCAGGGCGCGGCCGACGACCCGGCCCGCCGCGTGCATCGCGTCGATCGACGTGTCCGTCATCAGTTCCACCATGCCAATTACTATACCGGTATTTGAATGGGGTGCCGGACGCGGGGTGGTATTAGAATGGGCCGCATGGTGCGCACCCCCCTCACCCCCGAAGAACGTGAACGCGGCGAGCGGCTCGGGCAGTTGCTGCGGGCGGCGCGTGGCGAACGCAGCATGGTCGACGTCGCCGCTGAGGCGGGCGTCTCGGCCGAGACGCTGCGCAAGATCGAGACGGGGCGGGCGCCGACGCCGGCGTTCTTCACCGTGGCCGCGCTGGCGCGCGTGCTGGGCCTGTCGATGGACGACCTGGTCGCCCGGTGTGCCCTGGTGGCCGCCTGAAGGGACCCCTGCGGCGGGGCCGGGGCGTCGAGCCCGGTCACCGCGGTGAACCGGTCGATCCGGTACGTGCGGAAGGCGCCGGACCCGGCGACCCGCGCGCACAGGTACCGGACACCCGCCTCCGGCACGAGCCCGTACGGCTCAAGCCGCCGCTCGGCCGTCCCGTCCCCGCGCCGGCAGCCGGCGTCGACCCGCCGGTCGCCCACCGCCTCGGCGGTCCCGGGCTCGCGGAACCAGGCCGGAGCGTCCGGGTGGAAGCGCTGCGCGGCGGTGCCCCGTGGCGAGGGGAGCAGCGCCGCCGGCACCTTCAGCCGGGCCGCCGGGGCCGCGTCCTGAAGCCCCGTCTCGCGCAGCGCCCCCGGCACCCCGCTCGGGAACAGAGCCTCCGCCTCGCCGCGGGCCGGCCCGGTCGGCCGCGTCCGGTACCCGCCGGCCCGGCCCCGGTCGGCGTACACCGGGTGCGAGGCGGTCGAGGTGCCGCGATGAGCGGCCCCTTCTGCCGGAGAAACCTCGGCGTCCCGGCCGGCGGCACCGGGGCCTCGTGTGCGCCCCGCGTGCCGCCGGGTGCGTCACGTGACGGGCCGGATTGGGTAGTGTCCTGGTGTGTCACGATCCGTGCCACGGGGCCGGGCAGGCGGCTCACCCACAGGGGTGCCAATCGAAATCGACTCAGCGGGTTGACGGCGATGGTCTTGGCAAGGGCCGCGCGGAGGCTTACTTTCGTCCCTCTACGGCCTGCTCTACGGGCGTAGAGGCTCTGACGTCGTGTCGAAGGAGCAGCTCATGACCAACGTCGTCCGCGCCGCTCTGGTCCAGGCCACCTGGACCGGCGACACCGAGTCCATGGTCGCGAAGCACGAGGAACACGCCCGCGAGGCGGCCCGCCGCGGCGCGCGGATCATCGGGTTCCAGGAGGTCTTCAACGCCCCCTACTTCTGCCAGGTCCAGGAACCGGAGCACTACCGCTGGGCCGAGCCCGTGCCCGACGGCCCGACGGTGCGCCGGATGCGGGAACTGGCGCGCGAGACCGGCATGGTCGTCGTCGTGCCGGTCTTCGAGGTCGAGCGGTCCGGCTTCTACTACAACACCGCCGCCGTGATCGACGCCGACGGCACCTACCTCGGCAAGTACCGCAAGCACCACATCCCGCAGGTCAAGGGGTTCTGGGAGAAGTACTACTTCAAGCCCGGCAACCTCGGCTGGCCCGTCTTCGACACCGCCGTCGGCAAGGTCGGCGTCTACATCTGCTACGACCGCCACTTCCCGGAGGGCTGGCGGCAACTCGGCCTCAACGGCGCCCAGCTGGTCTACAACCCGTCCGCCACCCACCGGGGCCTGTCCGCCCACCTGTGGCAGCTGGAGCAGCCGGCGGCGGCCGTCGCCAACGAGTACTACGTGGCCGCCATCAACCGGGTCGGGCAGGAGGAGTACGGCGACAACGACTTCTACGGGACGTCGTACTTCGTCGATCCGCGGGGACGGTTCGTGGGTGAGGTCGCGAGCGACAAGAGCGAGGAACTCCTCGTGCGGGACCTGGACTTCGACCTCATCGAGGAAGTGCGGCGGCAGTGGGCCTTCTACCGCGACCGCCGCCCCGACGCCTACGAAGGGCTGGTGCAGCCGTGACCGACCTCTACTCCCGCCACCGCAGGGTCCTGCCCGACTGGCTCGCCCTCTACTACGACGACCCGATCGAGCTCAGCCACGGCGAGGGACGTCACGTCTGGGACACCGCCGGCCGGCGGTACCTGGACTTCTTCGGCGGCATCCTGACCACGCTGACCGCGCACGCCCTGCCCGAGGTGACCAAGGCGGTCAGCGAGCAGGCCGGCCGGATCATCCACTCCTCGACCCTCTACCTCAACCGGCCGATGGTCGAACTCGCCGAGCGGATCGCCCAGGTGAGCGGCATCCCGGACGCCCGGGTGTTCTTCACGACCTCCGGCACCGAGGCCAACGACACCGCCCTGCTGCTCGCCACCACCTACCGGCGCAGCAACACCGTCCTCGCCATGCGGAACAGCTACCACGGCCGGTCCTTCAGCGCGATCGGCGTCACCGGCAACCGCGGCTGGTCCCCGACCTCCCTCTCCCCGCTCCAGACCCTCTACGTCCACGGCGGCGTGCGCACCCGGGGGCCGTTCGCCCACCTCGACGACCGCGCGTTCATCGACGCCTGTGTCGCCGACCTGAAGGACGTCCTCGGCCACACCCGGCCGCCGGCCGCGCTGATCGCCGAGCCCGTCCAGGGCGTCGGCGGGTTCACCTCCCCGCCGGACACCCTCTACGCCGCCTTCCGGGAGGTGCTGAAGGAGCGCGGCGTCCTGTGGATCGCCGACGAGGTGCAGACCGGCTGGGGCCGCACCGGCGACCACTTCTGGGGCTGGCAGGCGCACGCCCGCAGCGGCCCGCCGGACATCGTCACCTTCGCCAAGGGCATCGGCAACGGCATGTCCATCGGCGGGGTCATCGCCCGCTCCGAGATCATGAACTGCCTGGACGCCAACAGCATCTCCACCTTCGGCGGCACCCAGATCACCATGGCCGCCGGCCTCGCCAACCTCACCTACCTCCTCGAACACGACCTCCAGGGCAACGCCCGGCGCGTCGGCGGCCTGCTCCTGGAGCGGCTGCGGGCGGTCGGCGCGCAACTGCCCGGGGTGCGGGAGGTGCGCGGACGCGGGCTGATGATCGGCGTCGAGCTGGTCAGACCGGGCACGGACGAGGCCGACCCGCAGGCCGTCGCCGCGGTGCTGGAGGCGGCCCGGGAGGGCGGGCTGCTCCTGGGCAAGGGCGGCGGGCACGACACCAGCGCCCTGCGGATCAGCCCGCCGCTGTCGCTGACGGTCGCCGAGGCCGAGGAGGGCGCGGCGATCCTGGAAGAGGCGCTGAGGAGCACGTACTAGAGAACGGGTGTACGGCCATGAGCATCACCTCGGAATTCCCGTACGTGCTGGAACCCACCCTCTCCGTGCGCCAGGTGCTGACCCTGGAGCGCGTGCTCGCCGGGGAGCCCGAGGTGGTGGCCGGCGCCGCGCAGCTCGACCGGCCGGTGCGCTGGGTGCACGTCGCCGAGGCCGCCGACGTCGGCGTCATGCTCAGCGGCGGGGAGATGGTCCTCACCACCGGTGTGCTGCTGGCCGGGGACGAGGCCCGGCAGGCCGAGTACGTCCGGTCCCTGCACCGGGCGGAGGCGGCGGCCGTCGTCCTCGGTCTCGGCCGGGCCTTCCCCGCGCCGCCCGAGGTGATGCGCCGGGCCGCCGAGCGGTGCGGGCTGCCCATGGTCGTCCTGCACCGGCCGTTCCCCTTCGCCGAGCTCACCGAGGAGGTGCAGTCCCGGCTCGTGCGGCGCAAGTTCGCCGCGATCAGCCTGTCGGAGAGCGTGCGCACCGCCCTCACCGGGCTGATCACGGCCGGGGCGCCGCTGCAACGGCTGCTCGACGAGGTCGCCCGGCACGCCGGCTGCCCGGTCGTCGTCACCAACCTCGCCCACCGCGTCGTCGGCACGGCGGGGGAGCGGTCCGCGGTCGACGACGTGCTGCGCGACTGGGAGCGGATCGCCCGGCAGGCCGGCGGCGACGCCGGAGACGGCTGGGTCCGCGCCGAGCTGGGCGGGCGCGGCGAGCGGTGGGGCCGGCTGCTGCTGTGCGGCTACCGGGGCGACGCGGCCACCGGGCGGCTGCTCGCGGACCGGGCCGCCGAGGCCCTGGTGCTGCACCGGATGCTCGGCGGCGCCCCCGCGCGCAGCTGGGAGGAGCAGTCCGCGCAGGGCCTGCTGACCGACCTGGTCTCCGGGGTCGTACCGGCCCGGCAGCTGCTGCCGCGGGTACGGGCCGCCGGGCTGCCCGTCAACCGCCGCACCTTCGTCCCGCTCGTCGTCCAGGGCCGTACGGCCGGACAGCTCGACCGGGTGCTGCGTCTGCTGGGGCTGCCCGGCCTCGTCGCCGAGCTCGCCGAGGGCGCCGCCACCGTGCTGCTCAGCCTCGCCCGCGACCAGGACGCCGAGGCCCTCACCGGGCACTTCGCGACCCGGCTGCGCGCCGCGTCCCCGGCCGTGGTCGCCGCCGCCGCTCCCCGCACCGCGTGGGACGACGTGCCCGCCGGGCTGCGCGAGGCCCGGCACGTCGCCGACGCCGTCGCCGGCTCCGCCGCCGCCCTCGACCTGCCGGCCGTCGTCCGCCTCAAGGACGTCCACCTGCGCGGGCTGATCCGTCTGCTGCGCGACGATCCGCAGGTGCAGTCCTTCGCCGAGCGCGAGCTGGACGGGCTGCTGTGCGAGGCCGAACCGGAACTGCTGAACGTCCTGCGGACCTATCTGGCGACGGGCCGCAACAAGTCCCGCACCGCCCAGCTCCACCACGTCTCCCGGCCGGCCCTCTACCGCCGCCTGGAGGCGATACAGATCCGCCTCGGGATCGACCTGGACGACTTCGAACAGGCGGCCTCCGTGCACATCGCGCTTCTCGCGCACGACGCGCAACAGGGCTGAAACATGCGACGACCTGCGAAAACGGCGGTGAAACATGGGACCGGGGACGCGTGACACGGTGGCACGCCGACCACCCGCGGACGTGACACGCTGCCCGTCGAACCGGCCGTCCGGGCTCCCTACGCTCACCGCACACCGAGCTACCGGAGGTCCCGATGAGCCGAGTGATCCGTGCCGCCCTCTTCCAGACCGCGTGGACCGGCGACAAGGAGTCCATGATCCAGGTGCACGAGCAGGCGGCCCGCGACGCCGCCGCCCAGGGCGCGCAAGTCCTCTGCTTCCAGGAGCTGTTCTACGGCCCCTACTTCTGCCAGGTCCAGGACAAGGCGTTCTACGAGTACGCCGAACGGATCCCCGAGGGCCCGACCGTCCGGCGCTTCCAGGCCCTCGCCCGCGAGCTGGGCATCGTCCTGGTCCTGCCCATGTACGAGGAGGAGCAGCCGGGCGTCCTGTACAACACGGCCGCCGTGATCGACGCGGACGGCTCCTACCTCGGCAAGTACCGCAAGACCCACATCCCGCAGGTCCAGGGCTTCTGGGAGAAGTTCTACTTCCGCCCCGGCAACAGCGGCTGGCCCGTCTTCGACACCGCCGCCGGCCGGATCGGCGTCTACATCTGCTACGACCGCCACTTCCCGGAGGGCTGGCGGGCGCTGGGCCTCGCCGGCGCCGAGATCGTCTTCAACCCGTCGGCCACCTCGCGCGGCCTGTCCCGCTACCTCTGGCAGCTGGAGCAGCCGGCGGCGGCCGTCGCCAACGAGTACTTCGTCGGCGCGATCAACCGGGTCGGCGTGGAGGACCTGGGCGACAACGACTTCTACGGCACCACGTACTTCGTGGACCCGGAGGCCCGGTTCGTCGGCGAGGTCGCGAGCGACAAGGAGACCGAACTCGTCGTCCGCGACCTGGACCCGGCCAAGCTCCGCGAGGTCCGCGACCGCTGGCAGTTCTACCGGGACCGGGCGCCGGGGGCCTACGGACCGCTGACGGCGCCCTGACGGCAACGTTGACAGAGGGAGCACCATGAGCAGCCGTACCGTCATCCGCGGTGGCCTGGTCATCACCGCGTCCGACGAGATGCACGCCGACGTCCTCATCGAGGACTCCCGCGTCGTCGCTCTCGCCGCGCCCGGTTCACAGGACTGGCACGCGGACCGCACGATCGACGCCACCGGGAAGTACGTCATCCCCGGCGGCGTCGACGCCCACACCCACATGGAGCTGCCGTTCGGCGGCACCTTCGCCTCCGACACCTTCGAGACCGGCACCCGCGCCGCGGCCTGGGGCGGTACGACGACCATCGTGGACTTCGCGGTGCAGAGCGTCGGCCACACCCTGCGCGAGGGCCTGGACACCTGGCACGCCAAGGCCGAGGGCACCTGCGCGATCGACTACGCCTTCCACATGATCGTCTCCGATGTGAACCAGGAGACGCTCAAGGAGATGGACCTGCTGATCGAGGAGGGGGTCACCAGCTTCAAGCAGTTCATGGCCTACCCGGGGGTCTTCTACAGCGACGACGGGCAGATCCTGCGCGCCATGCAGCGCTCCGCCGAGAACGGCGGGCTGATCATGATGCACGCCGAGAACGGCATCGCCATCGACGTCCTGGTCGAGCAGGCGCTCGCCCGGGGCGAGACCGATCCCCGCTACCACGGCGAGGTGCGCAAGGCGCTGCTGGAGGCGGAGGCCACCCACCGGGCCATCAAGCTCGCCCAGGTGGCCGGCGCGCCCCTGTACGTCGTGCACGTCTCCGCGACGGAGGCCGTGGCCGAGCTGGCGCGGGCGCGCGACGAGGGGCTGAACGTCTTCGGCGAGACCTGCCCGCAGTACCTGTTCCTGTCCACCGACAACCTGGCCGAGCCCGGCTTCGAGGGCGCCAAGTACGTGTGCAGCACGCCCCTGCGGCCGAAGGAGCACCAGGCCAGGCTGTGGCGCGGCCTGCGGACCAACGACCTCCAGGTCGTCTCCACCGACCACTGCCCCTTCTGCTTCACCGGCCAGAAGGAACTCGGCCGCGGCGACTTCTCCAAGATCCCCAACGGGCTGCCGGGCGTGGAGAACCGCATGGACCTGCTCCACCAGGCGGTCGTGGACGGGCACATCTCCCGCCGCCGCTGGATCGAGATCGCCTGCGCCGCCCCGGCCCGGATGTTCGGCCTGTACCCGAAGAAGGGAACCATCGCCCCGGGCGCCGACGCGGACGTCGTCATCTACGACCCGCACGCGCAGCAGGTGATGTCCGCCGAGACCCACCACATGAACGTCGACTACTCGGCGTACGAGGGCAGGCGCGTCACCGGCCGCGTCGAGACGGTCCTGTCACGCGGCGAACTCGTCATCGACCAGCGGGAGTACACCGGACGCGCCGGGCACGGCGTCTTCACCCCGCGCTCCACCTGTCAGTACCTCAGCTAGGAGTGACGCCCATGGACTTCGGACTCGTCCTCCAGACCGACCCGCCCGCCTCCCGGGTCGTCAGCCTGATGAAACGGGCCGAGCGCAACGGCTTCCGCTACGGCTGGACCTTCGACTCCGCCGTGCTCTGGCAGGAACCGTTCGTGATCTACGGCCAGATCCTGGCGAACACGCAGAAGCTGAAGGTCGGGCCGATGGTCACCAACCCCGGCACCCGCACCTGGGAGGTCACCGCCTCCGCCTTCGCCACCCTCAACGACATGTTCGGCAACCGCACCGTCTGCGGCATCGGCCGCGGCGACTCCGCGATGCGCGTCGCGGGCCGCAAACCCAACACCCTCGCCCGGATCAGCGAGGCCATGAAGGTCATCCGCGCCCTCGGCCGGGGCGAGGAGGCCGACCTCGGCGGCACCAGGATCAGGTTCCCGTGGATCAAGGAGGGCGCCGAACTCCCGGTCTGGATGGCCGCGTACGGACCGAAGGCGCTGAAGATGGCCGGCGAGGAGGCCGACGGGTTCATCCTCCAGCTCGCCGACCTGTACCTGACCGAGTACATGGTGAAGGCTGTCAAGGACGCGGCGGCCGCGGCCGGGCGTGACCCGTCGGAGGTGACCGTCTGCGTCGCCGCCCCGGCGTACGTCACCGAGGACGACTCGCCCGAGGCCCTGGCGCACGCCCGCGACCAGTGCCGCTGGTTCGGCGGCATGGTCGGCAACCACGTCGCCGACCTCGTCGCCCGGTACGGCGAGCACTCCGCGCGGGTCCCCGGGGAACTCACCGACTACATCAAGGCCCGCCAGGGCTACGACTACGCCCACCACGGACGCAGCGGCAACCCGGACACCGCGTTCGTGCCCGACGAGATCGTGGACCGGTTCTGCGTCATCGGCCCGGCCGGGAAGCACATCGAGAAACTGACCGCGCTGCGCGCCCTGGGCGTCGACCAGTTCGCGGTGTACGACATGCACGACGCGCAGGAGGCCACCATCGAGGCCTACGGCCGCCACGTCATCCCCGCCGTCAACTCCTGACCCCCGCCCACGCCTTCCGAGTCCCCCCACGCCCCTCTTGGTCTCCCCTCCCCGCCGTCCCGGGGAGGGGGCTGGTGCCCGCACGGCCATCCCGATCCGCCTCTCCCGATTGGCCAGCCCATGACCGACACCGCTCCCACGGCCAGACCGATATCCGGCCAGGTGACCCTCCCCGACGGGCGCGTGGAACTCGCCCCCGGCACGCCGCCGCCCAGCGGCCCCCACGCCAACCAGGACCTGCTCCCGGTCCCTGCGGCCGGGCGCACCTGGACGACGTACAACTTCTCCGCCCTGTGGGTCGGCATGGCCCACAACACCGCCTCCTGGACCCTGGCCTCCGGGCTGATCGCGGTGGGCATGGACTGGAAGCAGGCGGTGTTCACCATCGCCCTCGCCAACCTGATCGTGCTGGTGCCGATGCTGCTGACCGGGCACGCGGGCCCCAAGTACGGCATCCCCTTCCCGGTCTTCGCCCGCGCCTCCTTCGGCGTGCGCGGCGCCAACCTGCCCGCCGTCGTCCGGGCGCTGGTGGCGTGCGGCTGGTTCGGCATCCAGACCTGGATCGGCGGGGAGGCGATCTACTTCCTCGCCGGGAAGCTGATCGGCGACAGCTGGCAGAACGCGGGGCACATCGGCGGCCACGCCTGGACCATGTGGCTGTCCTTCGCGGTCTTCTGGGCGATCCAGGTGGCCATCATCCACCGTGGCATGGAGACCATCCGCCGCTTCGAGAACTGGGCCGCGCCGTTCGTCCTGATCGGCGCCTTCGTGATGCTGTGGTGGATGAGCGGCAAGGCCGGCGGCGTCGGGCCGCTCTTCGACCAGCCGTCCAGGCTCGGCTGGGGCGGCGACTTCTGGAAGCTGTTCTGGCCGTCCCTCATGGGCATGATCGGCTTCTGGTCGACGCTGTCGCTGAACATCCCCGACTTCACCCGCTACGGCAGGAGCCAGCGCGCGCAGACCTGGGGCCAGGCACTCGGCCTGCCGACCACCATGACCCTGTTCGCGTTCCTGTCCGTGCTGGTCACCTCAGGCTCGCAGGCCGTGTACGGCGAACCGGTCTGGGACCCGGTGCAGCTGGCGGCCAAGACGGACAACGTGGCCGGACTGCTCTACGCGCTCGTGACCGTCCTGGTGGCCACCCTGTCGGTGAACATCGCCGCCAACCTGGTCTCCCCGGCCTTCGACTTCTCCAACGTCGCACCCAGGAAGGTCAGTTTCCGCACCGGCGCCCTGATCACCGCCGTCCTCGCCGTACTGATCTGCCCGTGGAAGCTGTACTCCGACCCGCAGGGCTACATCTTCACCTGGCTCGGCCTGGTCGGCGGCCTGCTCGGCACGGTCGCCGGCATCCTCGTCGCCGACTACTGGCTGCTGCGCCGCACCCGCCTGGACCTCGGCGACCTCTACCGCCCGGGCGGCCGGTACTGGTACGCGGGCGGCTGGAACTGGCGGGCGGTCGTCGCCTTCCTCGCGGGCGGTGTCCTCGCGCTCGGCGGCGCGAGCCTCAGACCCCTGACCGACGGCCGCCCCATCCCCGCGCTGGCACCCCTCGCGGACTACGGCTGGGCGGTGGGCCTCGGCACCTCCCTGGTGCTGTACCTGGCCCTCACCCTGGCCTCCGGGCGGCGCGCCGGCGGCTGAACCGGCCGGCACCCTCAGGGGGGCGCGGCGCCCGGGCAGTCGTCGACCGCGGTCACGGCCTCGGCCCGGGCCAGGCGCACCGCGACCTCGCCGGTGTCCGTCCTGACCCACAGCACCCCGTCCCGCGTGCGCCCCGGCTTACCGCACACCACCCCCGACGGGGTGCGCACCAGGACGCGGGGTCCGTCCTTCGCCGGGCCGTACCAGGTCAGCGCCACCGCCGTGACGAGCAGCGCCCCGCAGCAGATCGTCAGCGCCACCCCGCGGGTGAGGGCCCGTACCGTGCGGCGGGTCTCCATGTGATCGCCCAGGTGCAGCGCGGTGGCCGTGGCGGGCACGCCGGTGGGCAGCCGGACCCCGGTGGGCGCGCCGTGCGCCGCCCTCAGCAGCAGCAGCGCGCCCAGCGTGCCGCACACCAGGCACAGCAGCAGCGCGCCGCCCACCACGGCGTCGTACGGCCAGGCCAGTCCGCCCACGTCGGTACGGCCCTTGACCAGGCCGAACCCGAACAGCCCGGCGAAGAGCGCCGCGAGCCCGTTGCGCCAGGCGAGCGCCGCCTCCCGGGCCCGGGACAGCTCACCGGCGAGCAACTCACGGGTCTGCCGGGCCGCCTGACGGTCGGCGGGGGTCCCCGGCGGTCCCGGCCGGACCCGGGGGCGCGGGGTCACCCCCGCTCCACGACGACGTTCCAGTAGGCGCCGCACCCCGTCTCGTCGGCCGGCCGGCCCGGATGCCCCGCCTCGCACGCGCAGAGCACCGGCACGTGCGCCGGGCGGGGCCCGCGGCGCGGCGAGCGGAACACCCGGTCCGTGTGCGTGTACGTGAACGCGCAGCCGCACCGGGGGCAGCGGCCGTACAGGACGACCACGCCGGCGTCGGCCGCCTCGACTCGCAGTCCGGCCGTGTAACGGGCCGCGTAGTCCCCGTGGGTCGTCTCCAGGTACGGCGCGAGGGGGCCCCGCCCCGGTCCGGAGTTCGTCACCGCGTTCCCCCCTCGCTCACCCGTGCGGCCGTCCTCGGCCGGCAACCCCAGCATGCCCGTCCGGCCCCCGCCGGGCCACGGCGGATCGGGCGGAAACCGGCCGGGAGCCGGGCGTTGTCCGGCAGGATGCCGGTGAGCTCCGCCGGACCCGGCCACCGCGGCACGGGAACGGGTGACCATGGCGGCGGGAGGGGAGGACGCATGACCGAAGCCGGGACCGCACCCGTGACCGCCCGCGCCGCCGCCGCGCTCGCCCGCGCCGACGGATTCTCCGTACCGGCCGAACCGGAGGCGTACACAGGGACACGAGGGCCGCAGCTCGACGCCCTCACGGACGAACTGACCTCACTGCTGGCCGAGTTGCCACCGGCCGAGGGCGACGGGACGGCCGCCGGGGTGGCTGCCCGGCTCGGCCGCTGCCACGCCGTACGGTTCGTCCTGGAGGGCGCCCCGGCCGACCGCGAGCGGGCGCTGCCGCTGCTGGAGCAGGCCCTCGGCTCGCCCCTGCTCGCCGAGGCGGACCGGGACGCCGTGTACCGGGACCTCGTGGCGCTGGTCGGGTCACGGCTCGTGCGGCTCAGCCGCGAGGTCATGGCCATGCCCAACGGTGAGTGGACCGTCGACCGGCTCATGTCCCTGGCCGCGCTCGGCACCCCGCTCGCCAAAGGCGGCTCGGGGATGGTGGAGGACAGCGCGCTGCTCGTCCGGCTGCTGCTGCAACGCGAGCACCCGGCGATGGAGCCCCAGCTCCGGGAGAACCTCCGGACCTTCGGTGAGATGACCGACGCGCTGCGGTCCGGTGACACCGCCGCGCTCGTCCGCGGGGGCCGGCGGATCGCCGGCACCATGCCGGGCGGATCGCTGCCGTCGTCGCTGGGCACCATGGTGTCGCTGTTACTCGACCAGTTGGAGCGGGGGCCGTCCGACGAGGCCGGCGGGGCGCCGGCCGACGACTCCTCCGGCTCGTCCGCCGATACCCGGCACTTCCTGAGCCAGTTGCTGGCTTTCGCCGAGGTCATGTCGCCCGGGCTGATGGCGCCGCAGCAGCTCTCCGCACTCCTCGCCGAACTCTCCGGGGACCCGGCGGCCACCGCGGCGCAGGACGGCCCCGCGCCCCTGCCGTCCCGGATGGTCGCCGCGCTCGCCCACGTCGCCCTCGCCACCCGCACCGGTGACATGGAGGGATTCCGCACGGCGCTCCGGCTGATGCACGAGGCCTCGGCCAACGGGGAACTCGACAGCCGCTCCCACGGCGAGTGGCTCCGTGCCGTCGTGCCCGGACTGCTCCTCGGCGCCGCCCTCACCGGCGGCAGCCTCCAGGACGAGGACATGGCCCGGGACCTGCTGGAGGCACAGCGGTGGGAGGGTGAACCCACGAGCGACCTCGTCGCCAGCCTGCGTCTGTGCGGGGAGGCCGTCCGGCTCCACGGGCGGGTTGCGTCGGCCGTGGACCGGGGTGACGTCGTGGAGGTCGAGGACATCATCGACGAGCTGTGCGAACTGGAACTGGACGAGACCTACGACGGTGCCGAGGCATGGACCGGCGCGCTGACCGGCTTCGTCCTCGGCATGGCCTACCTCAGCCACGTCGTGCTCGTGCCGTACGCGGAGGACCGCACCGCACATCTGCGTGCGGCCGTGCACCACCTCCAGCGGGCCGTGGAGACGTCCGTGGACGTGCCCGTCCTGCGCAGCTTCCTCGACATCGCGTGGGCCCCGCTGATCACCCTGACGGCGATCGTCGAGTCGGACCCGGGCCGCATCGCCGAGGGCGTCCAGCGCGCCCGGGCCGCCCTGGACGCCACCGGATTCACCTCCGACTTCCGCCCCCGCGCCCGCGGCGGCATCGCGCTCGCCCTGGACACCTTGCACCTGCTCACCGGGGACACCGGCGCGCTGGACGAGGCGATCGGGGAACTGACCCAGGCGGTGGCGGAACTCCCCGACGGCAGCCCGGGCAGCGCGGGCCTCACCTGGGACTTGGCGGCCCTGCACGCGAAGCGGGCGGGTCTACGGGGGGATGGGTCCGGTGGCGACGCTGCCCTCCGGGCGGGCGGGGCCGGTGGCGACGTGGCTTCTGCGGTGGGGGTGTCCGGTGGTGACGCGGTTCCTGCGGTGGGGGTGTCCGGTGGTGACGCGGCTTCTGTGGTTGGGGTGTCCGGTGTGGATGGCGGCTCGCGGGTTGGTGGGTCCGCCGACGGTGACGACGCGCTGCGGACGGGCGGGTCCGGTGGCGACGCGGTTCCTGCGGTGGGGGCGGACGGTGTGGACGGTGGCTCGCGGGTGGGGGAAGCCGGTGCCGGCGCCGCTTCTCCGCCGGAGGCGGCCGGTGTGGGTGGCGATCTGCGTGCCGCCGTGGGGCTCGCCCGCAGGTCACTGCGGTTGTCCGCCGACGACGTTCTGCTCCAGCAGGGCGTCGGCCGCGGCCTGCGGATCGCGCGTGCCGCGGCCGACCGGGGCCGCCGAGCGGCGTTCTGGGCGCTGCGCGCGGGACTCGCCGAGGAGGCCATCGCGTGCCTGGAGGCGGGCCGCTCGCTGGTGCTCGGCGCTGCGGCCGTCTCGGCGGGCGTGGCCGACCGGCTGACGGCCCTCGGAGAGACGGAACTGGCCGGCCGCTGGCGCGAGGCCGCGGCCGAGCCCTCCTGGGAGCGGGCCGACGACGACCGCTCCCTGCTGGAACTCTCGGCCGAGGTGGACGCGGGGGCCGGCGCGGTGCGGGAACGCTCCGCGGCGGAGGCGTCCGCTGACGCGAGGGGGGACGCCGGCGGCGAGACGCCGGGCCGCGACGCCCTGGGGAAGGATGCCGGCGGGGGGCCGGGTGCCCCCGGTGCGCCGCGGGAGCGCAGCCCGCTGGAGGTGCTCGCCGCGGTGGGCGCGGGCGTTCCCGGTCTCCCCGGTGACCTGCGGCGCCGCTCGCTGGAGTTGCTGCGGGGCCGGGGCGGGGCCGACGTGGAGCCGGTGGTCGCCTCCGTGGACGACCTGCGTGCCGGGCTGCGGGCGACGGGGGCGGACGCGCTGCTGTACCTGATACCCGGCCTGGACGATGCCGACGGTGCGGTCCTGGTCGTACCCGCCGACGGGCCCGTCACCGCGCTGCCCCTCCCGGGCCTCACCCCCGGTGGCCGCCAGCCCGTCGCGCGGTACCTGGCGGCCGGTGCCGACCGCCAGCGCCTGGAGGCCGCCGACGAGGACACCGTCAACCCGCGGGAGCGGGAGCGCGCCGAACGCCGCTGGCTGCGGGCCCTGGACGACCTGTGCGTCTGGGCCGGTGGCGTACTCGGCCCCGCCCTGGACCACCTGGCACTGTGGGACCGGGCCCTGGCGGAGGCAGGGCTGACGGGGGCGGCGGCCGACGGCGCCGGTTCCCGGACGGCCGACGCCCCGCCGAGCGCCGTCGCCTCCGGGACCTCCGCCCACCCCCGCCCCGCCCCGCCCCCCGCCGTACGGCTCGTCATCGTGCCCTGTGGGGAGCTGGGCGTCGTGCCCTGGCAGGCGGGGGTGCTGGAGGTGCCCGGCGTGGCGCGCGCGGTGCGGGTCTGCGAGGTCGGCGTGCTCACGTACGCCGCCTCCGGGCGGGAGTTCCTGCGGGCCGCGGCCCGTCGGCGTATGGCGCTCACCGAGCGGCCGGCCCTGGTGTTCCACGCCGTGGACGACCTGGAGTGGGCCGAGGAGGAGATCGAGACCCTGGCCGGCGTGCTCTATCCGGGCGCCCTGGTCCACCATCCCGACGACGACCCCGCCACCCCGGAGACCGTACTGGCCCTGCTGGGCGGCCGGGCCACGGCCCCCGCGTCCCTCGTGCACCTGGCCTGCCACGGGCTCGCCGGGCCGGACCCCACGCGCTCGGCCCTGCACCTGGCGGCATCGAACGGGGCCGGGGAGGCGTCCGGGGAGCTCACGCTCAGCACGCTGCTGGAGACGCCCGCCGAAGGCGATGCCTTCCGCTCGGCCGGTCCCCTCGTCGTGTGCGGCGGCTGCGAGACCGACCTCACCACCCGCGACCACGACGAGGCCCTGACCGTGACCTCGGTCCTGGTGCACCGGCTGGCCGCCGACGCCATCGGCTCCCGCTGGAAGGTCGACGACATGCGGTCCGAACTGCTGATGCTCGTCCTGCACGACGCGCTCGCCCGGGGCATGGCCCCGCCGGACGCGCTGCGCGCCGCCCAGCGCTGGATGCTCACCCCGCCCGGCGAGCGCCCGCCCGTCCCGGCGCTGCGCGGCCTGTCCGCGCCCCGGCGGCTCGCGGAGGACTTCCGCGACCGGCCCGACACCTGGGCGGCCTTCGTCCACCACGGCAACCCGGCACCGGCGGCCCCCGCCCGGCGGCGGGAAGGAGAGCGCGCATGACGTCGGAGGAACTGCTCCGGCTCCTGGAGAGCCACTGGACCACCGTCATCACGGGGCTGGACGACGACGGCCTCGAAGAGGTCTCCGGCGCACTGCGGGAGATGCGCGAGGAGACCGCCGCCGGCCATCCGGCGGCCGTCGCCCGCGTCGTGCGCCGGCTGAGGCGCACCCTGTCCGCGCTGCCGTCCGACCACCCCGTGGCGCGGGCGCTCGGCGGCCACCGCTACGCCACCGGCACCCGCGAACTCCCCAGCCTCACCACCATCGACGCGGTGATCGACGTCCTCGGCACCCCGCCGCCCGCCCCGGCCGAACTGCTGCGGTCGGCCCGCCGCCGGCTCCTCGACGCCCCCGCGCTGAGCGAGGCCGAGCACACGGCCCTGACCGCCGCCCCGGCCGGGGGTCCCGACGACGGGCCCACCGGGCTGATCCGGCTGCGCGACCCGGACCGCGGCATCCGCTACCCCCGCTTCCAGTTCAGGCCCGGCACCGCCGAACCGCTGCCGGTCGTCCGCCGGATCAACGTACTGCTCCGCGCGGACCGCGACCCCTGGGGAGCCGCCGACTGGTGGCTGGGCGGCAACCGGTGGCTGGGCGGCGTCCCGGCGGAACTGCTCGGCGTCCTGCCGGACGACGCGCTGGAACGCGCCGCGGCCGAGCTGGTGGGGGCGTACTGATGGCACGTCAGCTGCCGCCCGAGGGCGTCCCGATGCGGCCGGTGCGGCACACCCTCGCGGCGGGCACGGTGCTGTGGCGGTGCCACGAGGAGCGGTTCGGGCCCGGCGAGTTCAACCCGAACGTCGCCCACGAGTTCTTCAAGGGCAGCCGCTTCGACCCCACCGAGAAGGACCCCTACCCCTACCTCTACGCGGCCCTCGACCCGGTCACCGCGCTGTCCGAAGTCCTGCTCAGGTCGGTCGAGTTCGGTGACGACGGGGTGCGCCAGATCCCCTGGGCGCAGGCCTCCCGGTACGTCCTGTCGGCGGTCCGCACCACGGCGGACCTCTGTCTGGTGGACCTCACGACCGCCGAGGGCCTGGCCGCCGTATGGCAGGACGACTGGCTGATCGACACCGAGGAGTACGCCGGGACCCGGTACTGGGTGCGGGTGATCCGGGAACGCTGCGACGACGTCCAGGGGCTGTGGTGGACGTCCAAGCGCTGCCGGCCGCGCCCCGCCCTCCAGCTCTTCCAGGACCGCTGCCCGGACCCGTCCCTCGACCCCCGCCCGCGGGAGTGCCTGCGGCTGGCGTCGACGGACGACGTACGCAAGGTCAACCGGCTGCTGGCACCGCTGCACGCCGTCGTCTCCGCCACGGAGGACTAACCTCGAGGACGCGTGACCGCCCCGGTCCCCTCGCGGGGGCGGGGCAGTCACGCGTGCGGTGCTCCGGGACGCCGGCCGTGCCTCACCGGTCCCGCAGCGGTGCCGGCAGCAGCGGCCAGTTCCGGGACAGGCGCATCGCCGACTCGGTGACGGCGGTGTCCCGGGAGGCCGTCATCACCCCGTCGAGGTACTCGTGGGCGGCGGCCTCGTACAGCTGGCGGGCCGCGGCGATCCGCTCGTTCGCGGCCTCCCTGCGGTGCCCCTGCCGGTCCTCGGCCGTCTGCTGCGCGGCCCGGGCCCGCTCGGTGGCGGCGGCGCTCCGCTCGCGCCGCCGCTGGAGCTCCGCGCGCCGTTCGAGCGCCGTGCGGTAGGCGTCGAGGAACGGGTGTTCCCGGAACAGGCCGAGCAGGAAGCCGACCCCGCCGGAGAGCAGCAGCAGCGCGCAGAACAGCCAGGTCACCGTCTGGGTCGACAGGTGCAGCCGGTCCACCAGGGTCGAGGTCCCGGCGGACGAGCCGCCGAGCCCGCGGAAGCCCGCGCTCGTCCCGCCGGTGGGCGCCGGGGCGTCGTGCTGCATCACGAACTTGGCGCGCAGCGTGCCGAGCACCCAGGTCAGCCCGCCCCACACGCCGAGCAGCGACAGGGCGGGCACCCATCCGCCACGCGGTGATCCGGTGGCCGAGCGCCACCGCAGCATGTTTCCCGCCAGGTGCGGCAGGATCAGCATGATGACGGCGGAGGAGACCGCGAGCGTCCCGGACAGCGCGTCCCCGCCGGTGCTGCCGACCCCGTGGAAGGGCTGGTAGGCGACCCAGTAGACCGGTACTTCGACGGCCATGATGACGACCAGCAGGGCCAGGGTCAGCCACCGGGGGAGACCGGGGCGGGTCTGGAGCCCCTCCCAGCCCTCGCCCGACCCGATGCCGGCCTCCCGCCGTGCCGCGCGGACCTCCTCGCGCAGCGCGGCGGGCGAGAGGCCGTCCGCGGGGGCGCCCGCCGTCGACACCGACTGCCAGTCGTCCCCCGGCTCCGCGCTCCCGTCCTTGCCGGTCGACGGCCCCGGCTCGTCCGTGGAGGCGTCCGGGTCCGTGGTGCGGGCGGACGGGAGCCCGTCGGCGTCCGGGTCCGTGCCGCGGGTGGCCGGGGGTCCGTCGGCGTCCGGGAAGCGGGCGCGCAGCCAGCGCTCCTCGACGCGTTCGCGCAACCGGTCCCGGAAGCGGAGCCAGCGCGAGGACCGCAGGGCGAGGAGGTCGAGCTGGCCGCGGGCCGCCTCGATGTCCCGGTCGGCCTCCCTCAGCCGCTCGTCCAGGAGCCGGGTCTCCTCCTCGCCCGCGGTGACGGCGGTGGCCGCCCGGGCGTCCTGGAGCCGCGCCTCCTCCTCCCACAGCCGCAGGTCCTCCTCGATCCGGTGGATCACGGTGTCCCGTACGGACGCCAGTTCCGCGAAGTACGGCAGCCGGTCGCCGCTGTTGAGCACCCACGGGTCCAGCGTCTGCTTCCGGCCGGCCTGCCTGCCCCGTTTGCGGGCGGTGCCGAGCAGGCCGCTCTCGGCCCTGTCGTCGAGGACCAGGGGCCGCCGCGCGGCGAACCCGCCGGGGCCGGGGCCGGGCCGGGGCCGGGTGGCCTGCTGTGTGCTCCGTCCCGGGAACGGCACATAGCGGGTGAGCCGTCGGCGGCGCGGCTCCGGGGTGTCAGCGCTTGTACTGGGTGTCGACATGTGCCTTGGCCCTCCCTTCGAGGGCTTCCACCCAGAAGGACTCGAAGTCGTCGGCCTCGCTGGGTTTCGCCGAGTACTGCATGCCGAGCCCGACCGGGAAGACGTCCATGCCCTCGATGCCGGGCAGGCCCCGCTGTTCGACGAGCGAGTCGATGACCTTGGCCCGCCGGGCCTTGGTGCTGAGGTCGTGGCGGTACAGGGAGAACTCCGGGTCGGCCTGGGCGAAGTCGCTCACGACGAGCACCTTCGGTGCCTTGCCGTTGTCCGGAACGGTCTCCCCGATGCGGGCCAGCGCCCCCCATACGTCCGAACCGTTCTGCGCGCGGGCGCACTTGAGCTCGGCGAGGGCGGCGACGGCGGCGTCCCGCTGTGCGCCGGCCCGCTGGACCTTCTGGTCGGTGTTGGCGTCGTGCGGCGGGTCGAGGTCCACCTGGCCCTGCCGGCAGGAGGAGCTGCGCGAGGACCGGGTGATGGGCGCGAAGTCCACGGTGCCGCACTTCTGGTCGGTGAGGAACTCGATGAGGCTGTCCTTGAGCTTGGCCTCCGAGTCGAACCCCTGCTTGACCGCGGCGGCCGACCCCGAGCCGTCGACGACCACCCCGCACGGAGTGGTGAGGGCTTCCTCCTGCTTGGTGCAGGAGACGAGGGAGCCGAGCGCGCACACCAGCGGGACGACGACGGCGAGCCGGGCGGCGGCGCGGGCGGTGGACCGGTGAGCGGTCCGGGCCGAGTGATGCACGATGACGTTCCTTGGCCTTCCTGGGAGCGGGGGACGGGGAGCGGACGGGGAGCGGACGGCGGGCGGAAGAGGGGCGGTCATCGCCCGCGGACGCCGCTCGTGGCGTCGCCGCCGCGCGCCGCCTGGTGGTCGAGGATGTGCAGTGCCTGCGCGACGGCCGACGGATCGGTGCCGCGCCCGGCGCGTTCCGGGGCGTACCAGCGGTCGTTGAGCAGGCCGTCGTCCAGGTGGGACCAGGTGTGGTCCAGGGAGATCTCCCCGGGCAGCCAGCCCGTGGGCCGTGACCCGCTGACATGGCCGTCGCGTTGGCCGCGGATCCAGGCGCCGTCCCAGTAGCAGGCGATCAACTGGTTGGCCTCGTCGGCGAGTTGCTGGGCCTGCTGGCGGCAGACGGAGGCGGCGGAGCGCCACTCGCCGACCATCCGCCCGAACCGGGCGAGCGCGGCGGGCGCCGGTTCCCCGCGCACCGTGTACTGGGTCACGACCCGCACCGACTCGGCCTGGATGCGGATGTGCAGCGCGCGGTGTGCCGCGAGGGTGCGGGTGCGCAGCCGTGCGGTGCCGCGCCGGACCTGGGCCCGCAGGCCCAGGATGTAGGGCGGCAGGCCGTCGTCGTCGGCCGGTGTGCGGCCGGCCGCGGCGTCCGTCAGGAATTCCCGGAGCCCGGCCGCGTCCCGGCGGCCGTGGAACCGGGCGCGTGCCGAGGAGAGGCGCCCCGCTTTCAGCCGTCGGACCCGGACATTTATTCGAGCTTTGTTGATCATTTCGAAGAGCCCCCATTCGTCGCGGGCGGTCCGGGTGGGAAGGCGCCGCGATGGGGAGAGAGTAGCGGAGCAAAACCCCTAACGGGACACGTGATTTAAGAGGAACCGATCATTCTTTGCGGTGCTCCGGAAAACAACCGGTTCCCGCCCGGCGGAGAGCCGGATCGAAGCCTTCCGGCAATTGCGGGCTCCCCTCGGCGCACTGGATACTCCAAGCCGGTGCGAGGAGGAGATGCCGTGGAATTGCGCCTCGAAGGGACGCACTACCCGCTGGAAACGCTGGGCCCCGGAAAACGGCTCGGCGTCTGGTTCCAGGGCTGCTCCCTGGCCTGCGCCGGATGCATGTCCCGGCACACCTGGGACCCGGCGGCAGGCACGCCGGCCACGGTCTCCGAGGTGCTCGCGCTGTGGCGGCGGGCCCTCGCCGACGGGGCCGACGGCCTCACGGTCAGCGGCGGCGAGCCCCTGCAGCAGGCGGCGGCCCTCGCCGGGCTCCTGGCCGGTGCGGTACGCCTGCGGGACGGTGCCCGGCGCCACGAGGGGAGCGCCGGGCGCCGTCCCGCCGACGTGCTGGTGTACACGGGGTACGAGCGGGCGGAGCTGACACCCGAGCGGCGCGCCGCCCTACGGGGCGCGGACGCCGTGATCACCGGCCGGTTCCGGGTGGCGGAGCCCACCCGGCTCGCCTGGCGGGGCTCGGCCAACCAGCGGATCGTCCCGCTGACCGCGCTCGGCGCCGCCCGCTACGGCCCGTACCTGGCCCGGCAGGCGCCGGGCCCGCGGCTGCAGGTGGCCTCGGGCGGGGACGGCGAGCTACGGCTCTACGGTGTCCCGCTGCGCGGTGAACTCACGGAGCTGGAGCGGCGGTTGGGGCAGGGCGGAGTCGGCTTCACGGAACGGAGCTGGCGGCCGTGAGCAGCCGGGCGTGGCTCTCCTCCGGCGTGACCAGCAGCACCGACCAGGACGGGTCCCGGCGCAGCTCCGCCCGGACCGCTGCGAGCAGCCGGCGGGCCACCGTCTCCACGGGCAGCCCGCCCCGGCCGGAGCCCAGCAGCGGGAAGCAGATCGAGGACATCGGCAGGGAGAGGAACTCGCTCTCGTGGCGCGCCAGTTCGAAGGACGCACGCACCGCCTCGGCGAGCACGGCCGGGGACACGTGATAGCGGTCGCCGTCGCCGACCGGGGTGGCGATCGCCGCGTGGTGGATGCGGCGTATGCCCTGCGCCGCCAGGGCGCCGGACGACGTGGCGACGACCGTGCCCGGCCGCACGGGCATGCCCGCCCGGCCGTGCGTGCGCTGCCACACGCGCAGTTCGCGGGAGAGGACGTCGTCCACGATCTCCCCCGAGGCGTCCCGCAGGGCGGCGGCCCGGCGCAGGGCGCCGGACACCGTGGGATGGAAGGTCTTGGACATCTCCAGGTACGTGTTCTCCGAGGAGACCAGGACGTCGACGTCCCGCACCTCCTGGATCGGGCACACCCGGACGGTGACGCTGCCCGCCGGGGCCACCGGTGCGACGGCTGCCGGCCGGGCACCCGGGCGCCGGGGCGGCAGCCCCGCGACGGACGGAGCCGCGTGCGCCGGCGGGGTGGCCGGTGCCGCGGTCGCCGCTTCCCCCACCACGACCACCTGCCGACCGGGCGTCTTCGCGAGGCCCGCCTCCCGGGCCACGGCCAGGACCGCCGCCGCGAGTTCGGCGATGACGTCGTGCTCCTGGCTCTTGCGGAACCGCTCGGTGGTCACGCCGTAGACGGCCGCCGCGGCCTTGCGCCGGTCGGTGCCGGGGACCCCGCGCCGTGCGGCGAAGATCCCGAAGGAGTGGGCGGCGGCCCGGGCGAGCGGATCGCAGGAGTCGTCGTCCCGCACCGGACGCCCGCCGGCCAGCCGCCGTACCGCCGAGCCCAGCAGCTCCTCGATGCCGGTCTGCTCGTCGTCCGGCCCGGTGCACAGACCGGCCGCCACGGCGCTTGCGCGCAGCGCGTCCCGGGCGCAGTGGCGCAACCCGGGCAGGCCGCGGAGCCTCAGTTCCCTGAGTTCGGCGACGACATTCTCGTGCGGGGGCAGGGGCTGCATGATGCGCATCGTAGCCCCGGCCGGGGATTCCCTGAAGATCCGGGAAAGTCACCGCCGGCGAACGGGAATCGCGTTATCTTCATCGTCCCGCGGCCCGCGCGTCGGGCCGGTTCGCTCCGCATTGTGGCCCCCCGGTTCACCCCGCGCGTTTCCCGGAAGGCCGGAAGATGACGACCACCCCGCCCACCCGTTTCGTGGACCCCGCGGACGGGGGTTTCACCAATGCACGGATCATCGAGACACGTCCGGTCACCGCCGAAGTGCCGCCCGAACTGGCCGACCGGTTCCTGCTCGTCGCCCTGCTCTCCGAGGCGCTGGAACCCGCCGGGGCCGTCGTCCTGCGCGTATGCGATCTGACGGGCCGTCACGGAGCCTCGCAGATACCCCTGGTCCTCAAGTGGTACCACCGTCTGCACGCCCCCGACCCGGACGTCGAATCGGAGCTGCGGGACCTCGCCGAGCCCCCCACCCCCCACCTGGAACGGCTCCTGGAGACCGGGGAAGCGCACGGGCACCCCTGGCACCTGTACTGGTCGCACGGCGAGGAGACCCTGGAGAAGTACCACGAGGACCACCCCGACGGGCTGCCGCCCGAGGCCGTCCGCGCCGTGGTGGAGCAGCTCCACGGTGCCGTCACCGCCCTGCACGAACGGGGCGTAGTCCACCGGGACATCACCCCCGACAACATCATGGTGCAGACCCGCCGCGCCGGCACCGTCGACCTCGTCCTCGTCGACTTCGGCGCCGCCGCCCACCGGCCCGAGGAAGCGCTGGAACCCCGGACCGACTGGCGCGGCAAACCCCTCTACCTCGCGCCCGAGGCCGGACTGCTCCGGCAGACCGTCTCCGAGGCGGGCGACTGGTGGTCGCTCGGCATGGTCGTCGCCCAGCTCGCCCTCGGCAGGCACCCCATCGAGTTCCGCCGGGACGAGGACGTGCTCGCGGAGATCGCCACGCACGACCCCGACGTCGGCGGCATCACCGACCGCAGGACCCGGCTGCTCTGCGAGGGCCTGCTCACCCGGGCGCCCGAACAGCGCTGGCAGGCGGCCGAGGTGCGGGACTGGCTCGACGGCCGGGACCCCGGCGTCGCCCCGCGCACCGACGGGCGGATCTTCCCCGACGACCCCACCCGCCCCGCGATCGACCCCTTCCCGTTCATGGGCCAGGAGTTCACCGGGACCGAGCACCTCGCCGTCCACCTCGACCAGAACCACGTCTCGGCGGCGCGCATGCTGGCCGACGACGGCGACCGGGCCCGGCTGGTCGCGTGGCTGGGGCAGTTCGAGACCGTCGGCGGCCGCAGCCCCGAGGAGCTGGGCCGGCTCGCCGACCTGCGGCGGGAACTGGCACAGCCCCCGTCCGTCGCGGGCGTCGTACGGCTCCTGAACTGGCTCGGCCCCGGCCTCGACGCCACCTGGCACGGTGCCCCCCTGGACGCGCCGGGCACGCGCCGGCTGTGCCAGGGCGCCCGGGACGGACACGCCGGCGCGGTCGCGCTGCTGCGGCACCTGGCGCGGCACCCGGAGGTGCTGACCGGACTCGCGCAGCGGCCGGGCGGCGACGGCCTGGACGACACGGACCGCGCCTGGCGGGTCCTGCGCGCCCGCTGGGAGCCGACCGCCCGCGAACTGAGGCGCGACCGCCGGGACCGCGCGGCCCTCCAGCGCACCGTGGCCGTGGACGCCTGGCTGCTCCAGCTGGCGCGCGAACCGGAACGCACCAGGAGCCGGCTCACCGGCCGGCTCATGCGGCTGCGCGCCGAGTTTCCGGAACGGGTGGCGTGGTTCGACGCCCTGCTCTCCGCCCGGGACGACGACCTGCGCCTGGTCGTCGCCCTCCTGCTCGCGGGCCGCGCCCAGGAGGACGCGCAGGAACTCAGACGCGCCCGTGTCGCCGAGGAGCACCTGCGGCTGCTCGCCGCCGACCAGGACGGCCTGCTCGCCGTACTGCGCCGGCTGGACCGGCTGCCCACCCTCGGCTGGGCGCTGCTCGGCGCCACCGTCGTCACCGCGCCCTGGAGCTTCGTCATCGGCCTCGCGGACGTGCTGGGCCGCGCCTCCCAGGAGGCGGTCGTCACGGCCTGGCTCGAGGCGCTGCCCGCCGCCGCGTTCGTCTTCGTGGTGGAACTGTGGACCGCCGTGTACATCGGCCCGCCCTTCTACCACCCCGGCCGGTCGCTCGCGGGCCTGCTGATCCGCAGCGCGGACCGCCCCGCCAGGCTGGCCCGCACCCGGGCCGGGCGCTACGTAGCGGCCGCGCTGCTCGTCCTCGCCGTCGTCGTCGCGTTCTACGCCATCGCCGTCGTGCCCTGGCTGTGGCCGCTCGCCTCGGCCGCCGCCGTCGCCGTGTGGAGCGTCCGCCGGGGCTGGGCGTGGCGCCGCCTGCGCCGCGACCACCTGGCCCGGCGCACGGCCCGCCGCCGGGGCCGCGACCGCCGCCCCGGCCGCCGATCCGGCGACCCGGGCGGCCGGACCTGGCGGCAGTTGCCGGGGAGGGTGCGCCGTGGCGCGGGGGACGGGTGGCGCCGGGTGCGGCGGGCGGTCGGCCGGGTCGTGGGGGACCGGTGGCGCAGGACAGTCCGCCGGGCCGCCGGGCTCCGCTCGTGGCAGGCGGTGAGCCGGATCGCCGGGGACGCGTCGCGGCGCGTGCGGCAAGGGGTGCGCCGGGGTGCCGGGGACCGGGGGCCCGGGACGCGGCAGGCGGTGGGCCCCGGTGCCGGCGGCCCATGGCGGCGATGGCGCGAGAGCCGGGGACGGCGGCCGGCCCGCCGGCGGTCCGGGACGACGACCGACACGACAGGAGAGCAGGCATGAGTTCGGGTCTGGGCATCCCCATGATCCAGACGGTGGCACCCGCCGTGCACTTCGCACCGCCCCCGCCGCCCCTCGACCCGCAGGCACTGCCGCACACCGGCATGCTGCACCTGCACGACGCGGCGGGACAGGCCTCCGCCCACCTCGCCGACGCGGCCGGGCACGCCGTCCACCAGGCCGCGGACGCCGCGCTCCAGGTGCTCGGCTCGCTCAGCGGCGTCCTGCTCGCCGGGCGGGCCGCCCTGCTCGGCACCCGGGTCCTCGCCGCCGCGGCGGTGCGGGCCGCGGAGGAACAGCGCTGCCTGGAGCGGCAGCAGCGACTCGCGGCCACGGCCGCCGAGCAGTGGGAGGCCGCCGCGTTCGCCGCCGTCCGCGTCAACGCCCGCAGGCGCGCCCTGCTGTCCCGGGTGGCGCGGGCCGCGACGCACTCCGGCCCGCCCGGACCCCCGCCCCCGCCCGACGTGCCACCGCCGCTGACACCCATCGGGGAACGACTGGGCGAACTGCGGGCGGAACTGGCCCGCGCCGAGGACGCCCTGCGCCGCGCGGAGGACCAGCAGGCCGCATGGGAACAGCGACGGCTCGCCGCCCTGCTGCGGCTGGACGAGGACCGGGACGACGACTGGCAGCGCGCCCTGCGCGAGAGCCGGCAGCGCACCCTGCGGCGGTTCTCCGCCGAGCGCACCGCGGACGCCGAGGCACGGCAGCTGCCCCCGCAGGCCGCCGCCCGGCGCGGCCCCGCCGCGCTCGACCCCGGAGAGGTCCGCCGCACCGGGGCGGAGATCCTCGGCGAACTCGACCCGTACGCCGACGCCCACGCCGCCGAACTCGCAGCGGGCGCCGTCCGGGACGCCGTACGCCGGGCCGCCGGCGACCCCCGCCGGGCCCGCATCCACCTCACGGAGGCACGCAAGTTCGTGCGGGACGCCAACAAGCGGGCGCAGGAGACGCGGGAGGCCCAGGAGGAGGCCGCCCTGCACCACGACTTCCTCGTGTACGAGACCCCGGAGGGCGCCGAGGACCTGGCCCCCGCACCGGACGCCGTCGCGCTGCTCCGCCGGACCCTGAAGGACGGGACCGCGCTGACCCCGGCCGAACAGGAACTGGTCCGGCACCGGGTGGAGGAGCGGCTGCACGCCCTGGAGGCGATGTACGTGCGCGAGCAGTGCGCCGGCGCCGTCGCGGAGCTGGCCAGGAGGTTCGGCGGCCCGGCCGGGGCGGGCCGGCCCGAGGGGCAGGAGATCCGCCTCGACTGGACGCCGGACGGCTGGGAGCCCGGGCACTGGCTGAGGGCGACCCTCGTCGACGGCCGGCTGCGCGTGGCGACCATGTACCGGGGCGCGCCCGGGGAGCGGACGGCCGAGCAGCGCGCCCTGGACGACGCCCGCTGCGCCGAGGCCCGGGAGCGGTTCGCCGAGTTCGAGGAGATCACCGGCGCGCTGGGCCTGGACCTGGAGATCCAGGTCGAACGCACCGAAGGGGCCCTGCCGGGCGTGCTGGGGGAGGACGCCTGGGTGCTCGACGAACTGGTCGAGGACGTCCGCGGCGCCGCCGGCACGCACCGGGACGACCACCGGGACGGACCCCGGTACCAGACCGTCGACGGCGACCGCCGCCGCTGAGACCGAAGGGCGCCGCGCGCCGCCGGGAAGCCGGGCGCGCGCCGGCGGGACCACCTGAGGCGGGCGCGCGGCCCGCAACAGCGCGCATCGGGGAGGAACGATGGACCTGTCCAAGGAAGACCGGCTCCCGCCCTTCGTGGAGGAGCTGACCGGAACACTCGGGGTGCACGCGCAGTACGTCCTGCACGGCAACATCCGTGACCTGCACCTGGTGCGCCGGCGCGGCCGGGACCGGTTCCACTCGCTGCACGACGTGCTCTGGAACCCGCTGCGGGAGAAGGGCTACGAGGCGTTGGTGCTGTGCGACCAGGTCAGCGGCTTCCGGGTGGCGCAGGTCGGTGAGGGCGAGGTCCGCGCGGCCGTTGAGGAACTGCTCCAGGGACCGCACGAGTTCCCCGGCCAGACGGCGGCGCAACGCCAGGCGGTGCTGGAGCAGTTGCGGAACATCACCAGCGGATGGGCGCGGCAGCGGGAGGAGACGGTGCGCGACGGGCGCCGGCTGCGGCCGCTGCGCGTCGCCCTGGTGATCGACCACGCCTCCCGCTTGCTCAGCGACCCCTCCCGGGTCACCCCCGAGGAACGGGACTTCTTCCTCGCCTGCCTCAAACTCGCCGACGAGGTCGAGCCGTTGGAGCCCCGCGTCGGGACCGGTGTCGTACCGAAGGGGCCGGGTCTGTTCAACCCGGTCGTCTGGCTGGCCGAGGGGGAGCGGGACGTCCCCGCGTGGCTGGTCTCCGGCAGCGAGCGGATCCGCGCGGTCGCCGTCCCCGAACCGGACGCGGACGAGCGCACCACGATGGCCGGCCTCCTGCACGAGCGCTACGAGCGCTACCCCGGGCACGGCGCCCGCGACGGCGGTGCGAACGCGGGCGGTACGGACGCCGAGGAGGCGGCGCGGGCGGTCGGCGCGTTCGCCCGGGCGGCCAACGGACTGAGCCTGCGGGCCATGGAGGAGAGCGTGAAGCTCGCCCGCTCCCGCGGCCTGCCGTTCGCCGCCATGCCGGACGCCGTACGGATCTACCGGCTCGGGGTGGAGAAGAACCCCTGGAGCCGCGACGAGATCCGCCGGCGCATCCAGCGCGGCGAGGACCCGCGCAACAAAGGGTCCATCCCCAGCCGCGTCCTGGGCCAGGAGGCCGCCGTGGCGATGACCCTGGACATCCTCAAGCGCGCCGCGCTCGGACTGTCCGGGGCACAGGCCACCAACCCCGGACACCGGCCGCGCGGTGTGCTGTTCTTCGCCGGCCCGACCGGGACCGGCAAGACGGAACTGGCGAAGGCCGTCGCCTCCGTGCTCTTCGACAGCGACCAGGCGTATCTCCGGTTCGACATGAGCGAGTTCTCCGCCGCGCACTCCGCCGACCGGCTCGTCGGCGCGCCCCCGGGCTACGTCGGCTACGAGGCGGGCGGCGAACTGACCTCCGCCGTACGGGAGAACCCCTTCCGCGTCATCCTCTTCGACGAGATCGAGAAGGCCGACAAGGGAATCCTGGACAAGTTCCTCCAGGTGCTGGAGGACGGCAGGCTCACCGACGGGCAGGGTGTGACCACCTACTTCAGCGAGTGCGTGCTCATCTTCACCTCCAACCTCGGCGTGCAGCGCACGGACCCGGAGACCGGTGAACGCGAGTGGATCGTGAAACCCGGTACCCCGTACCAGAAGCTGAAGGCCACCGTCCGGGACAACGTCAAGAAGCACTTCGAACAGGTCATCGGACGCCCGGAGCTGATGAACCGGATCGGCGGCAACGTCGTCGTCTTCGACTTCATCTCCGACGACGTCGCCGAGCGGATCTTCGACCTCCAGGTCGGCAACATCCAGCGCCAGCTGGCCCAGGGCCACGAACTCGTCCTGCGGATCGAGGACACGGCACGGCGCCAACTCCTCGAACACTGCACCCGGGACAAGTGGAACGGCGGCCGTGGCATCGGCATGGTCCTGGAGACGCACCTCATCAACCCGCTCGCCCGGAAACTGTTCGCCGCCCCCGACCTCGGTCCGGGCACCACGGTCGTGGTGACGGACGTACGGGAGACCGACAGCGGACGAGTGGACACGACGGTCGTGCTCAAGGAGGGAGACGCGGGTGACGGAGGTGCACGACTGGGATGACGACGACGAGTGGGAGGTGGGCGCCGACATCGGCTCCCCGGCCGCCGTCTCCCGCCCGTCCCCGCCGCCCGTCGGTGAGCGGTGCCCGGGGTGCCGCAGGGTGGTTCCCGCCGGTACGGCCGTGTGCCCCGGGTGCCTGTCCCGGATCGGCGCGGGTCCGCGGCCGGAGCGGCTGCCGGGCGGTGTGCTCCGGCTCGTCTTCCGGGCCGGCGGCCGGCATCTCGACGTGCCGCGCGGCGGGGAGCTCCGGCTGGGACGCAGCAGCAGCTGGGCGCCCGAGGCGGCGGCGATCCTGGGCGACGAGCAAACGGTCTCGGCCCGGCACGCCACCGTCGTGCACACCGGGGACGGGGCGGCCTGGGTGACCGAGGTCGCGCAGGGCGCCACCAACGGCACGCGCGTCAACGACCGTGTCCTGGTGCCGGACCGCGCCGTTCGCCTGCGCAACGGCGACCGCGTCGAACTCGGCCCCCGGGTCGGCTTCGTGGTCCGCGGCATCGAGGACGACCCCACGGACGCCCCGGACTGACCACCGCACACGGGCACCGCCCGAGCCTCCGGAAGGGCGGCACGAAGTGTTCGTCCTCGGCACTGGAGCACGGTGCTTGAGCTCGGCACGGGGCTGCGTGTACGGGCTTCGGCTCCGGCTCGTCACCGGACCGGTGTGCGGCTCAGCCCCGGCTGCCGCCCAGCGCGGCCACCGCGGACTTCGCCGCCTTGATGGCCCCCTTGTTGATCTCGTCCGTGCCGGGGGCCTTCTTGTTCTCGAAGTCGCTGCCGTTGTAGGTGACGACGACGAGGGCGTTGGCGGCACGGACCAGCACCACCCCCTCACGGGTCTGCTGGCCGTCCTCCGTGGTGAGGTTGACGACGGAGTAGGCGCTGTCGCCGAGGCCGGGGACGACCCCGCCGCCGCTCTTCTCGGCGACCCGCTGCTCGTACTCCTTCTTCGCCTGCTGGTCGGACTCGCTGATCTCGAAGGACACGTCGAGCCAGCGGTAGTCGTAGCCCTGGAGCGCGTTCCAGGAGCAGGTGCGGCGCAGTGCGGTGTCCGTGGACGGTATCTCCTTGCCCGCCGTCTTCGCCCCGGGCACCAGGGACTTGACGGTGCCGGCGGGCACGGCGGAGCAGGGGGCGGGCGCGGAGCTGTACGTCTTCGCCGCCGTGGTGGACGACGGGGCGGCCGTGGAGGACCCGGCGGGCGTCTTCTGGGCCGTCGGGCGCCCGGCGGAGGCGGGCGGCGCCGCCGGACCGGACGTCAGCGCCCAGCCGGCACAGGCGAGCACCGCGACCGGCGTCAGACGCGCGGTGAGAGCGAGCGGCAGAGGAAGGGAACGCACGGCGCACTTCTCGTGGGGGAGGGGGTGCGGAAGGAGTCCGCATGGTGGACGGGGACGACAGTCTCACACGACTCCCTGTGCGGCGGAAGGGCCAACTCGCTGCGTACCCACCCGGTCACGGCCGCCCGTTCACGACGTGCTGCTCTGCCCGTTATGCCCCGCCGCCCGGCCCCGAGCACCACGACCCGCCGACGGCGGCCGGCGCGGCGCGGGTACGGCTACGGCACCCTCGCCGTCCACTCCGGCGAGGAGAACTTGGTGCGGGCCAGCTCCTCGGCCCGGGCCAGCTCCTCGTCGGTGACCTTGCCCCGCTCCAGGCCGTACCGCGCGCGGAAGGACGCGATCATCCGGTCGATGACGGCCTCGCGCGGCAGCCCCGTCTGCCGCCGCAGCGGGTCCACCCGCTTCTTCGCGCTTCTGGTCCCCTTGTCGGACAGCTTCTCCCGCCCGATCCGCAGCACCTCGACCATCTTGTCCGCGTCGATGTCGTACGACATGGTCACGTGGTGCAGTACGGCACCCGGGCCGCCGCCGGGGCCGACGATCCGCTTCTGCGCGGCGCCCGCGATCTTGCCCTGGTCGGTCGCGATGTCGTTCAGCGGCTGGTACCAGGCCCGGATGCCCATGTCACCGAGGGCGCCCAGCACCCAGTCGTCCAGATAGGCGTAGCTGTCCTGGAAGGACAGGCCCTGCACCAGGGACTCGGGCACCGACAGGGAGTAGGTGATCGTGTTGCCGGGCTCCACGAACATCGCGCCGCCGCCGGAGATCCGCCGCACCACCTCGATGCCGTGCCGGGCGGCGCCCTGCGGGTCCACCTCGTTGCGCAGCGACTGGAAGCTGCCGATGATCACCGCCGGGGCGCCCCACTCCCACACCCGCAGCGTCGGCGGCCGCCGCCCCGCGGCCACCTCGGCGGTCAGCACCTCGTCCAGCGCCATGTGCAGGGCGGGCGGCTGCGGGGCCTCGTGGATCAGCTGCCAGTCGTAGTCCGTCCAGTCCGTGGCGTGCGCGAGCGCGCGGCGCACCGCGGTGCCGACACCCTCCGGCGTCAGCCCGTACATCACCGTCCCCGCCGGCAGCGCCGCCTCGATCCGCGCGGCCAGTCCCGCCGCGTCCGTGTCCGCCGGGGCGCCCTCCAGCGCGCGGTCCACCGCCTCCAGCGCCTCGTCCGGCTCCAGGAAGAAGTCTCCCGCGACGCGCACGTGCCGCAGCACGCCGTCCTCGACGTCCACGTCCACGACGACGAGCTTGCCGCCGGGCACCTTGTACTCACCGTGCACTGCCTGGGCCTCCGTCCCTCCGCAAGGGATCAACGCGGGGACCGGCCGTGGTGTTCCCCCGGCCGGCGGGCCGCCGCCGACCACGCGCGCGGCCCTCCCCAGCGGTGGCGCCGCCGGTCCGGAGGTCCGTCCGGGCGGTCGGAAGGGGTGGCGCCGGCCGGTCGCGCCTACCTACCCTGCGGGCAGCAGCGGCCGGCGCCGAGGCCGTACGCGCTGCCGCGCGGGCCCGTCGACGTCCACAGACACCGAGGTCAGGTATGCGATTCACGACCCGTCCCACCCTGAGCGGCACCTTCGGCATGGTGTCCTCCACCCACTGGCTCGCCTCCCAGTCGGCGATGGCGGTGCTGGAGGACGGGGGCAACGCGTTCGACGCGGCCGTGGCCGGGGCGTTCGTGCTGCACGTCGTGGAGCCGCACCTCAACGGGCCGGCCGGCGAGGTGCCCATCCTGCTCGCCCCGGCCGGCGGCGCGGTGCGCGTGCTGTGCGGGCAGGGCGTGGCCCCGGCGGGCGCGACGGCGGCCCACTACCGGGGGCTCGGGCTGGACCTCGTACCGGGCACCGGACCGCTCGCCGCCGCCGTTCCCGGCGCCTTCGACGCCTGGCTGCTGCTCCTGCGCGACCACGGCACCAAGTCGCTGGACGACGTCCTGAAGTACGCCATCGGCTACGCCGAGCACGGGCACGCGCCCGTGGAGAACGTCGGCCTGACCGTCGAGAGCGTACGGCGGCTGTTCGAGACCGAGTGGACCTCCTCGGCGGAGCTGTACCTCCCGGGCGGCCGGGCACCCCGGCCCGGCGCCCTGCTGCGCAACCCCGCCCTGGCCGCCACCTGGAAGCGGCTGCTGGCCGAGACCGCCCGCGCGGGCGGCCGGGAGGCCCGGATCGACGCCGCGCGCGAGGTGTGGCGCTCCGGCTTCATCGCCGAGGCCCTGGTACGGCAGTCCCGCCGGCCCACCCTGGACACCAGCGGCGAGCGGCACACCGGCACCCTCACCGAGGCCGACCTCGCCGGCTGGTCGGCGGCCTACGAGACACTGGTGACGTACGACTGGAACGGCTGGACGGTGTGCAAGGCCGGCCCCTGGAGCCAGGGCCCGGTGCTGCTCCAGCAGCTCGCCCTGCTCCCGCCCGAGCTGCCCGCCTACGGCTCCGCCGACTACGTCCACCTGCTGATCGAGGGCTGCAAGCTCGCCATGGCCGACCGCGAGGCCTGGTACGGGGACGCCGCCGAGGTGCCCCTCGCGGACCTGCTGTCGGAGGAGTACAACGCGTCCCGGCGCGCCCTCGTCGGGGAGAAGGCGGACCACGGGCTGCGCCCCGGCAGCCCCGGCGGCCGTACCCCACGGCTGCCCGCGCAGGCACGCGCGCGCGTGCGGGACGGCGCGGAGCACGGCTTCGACCCGATGGGCGCCGGTGAACCGACCGTGGCGGGGCTGCCCGGCGAGCCCGAGGTCGCCGCCGACGGCACCACCCGCGGCGACACCTGCCACCTGGACGTCGTCGACCGCTGGGGCAACATGATCGCGGCCACCCCCAGCGGCGGCTGGCTCCAGTCCAACCCCGTCGTCCCCGAGCTGGGCTTCCCGCTCGGCACCCGCCTGCAGATGACCTGGCTGGAGGAGGGCCTGCCGGGCACCCTCACCCCCGGCCGCCGCCCCCGCACCACCCTCACCCCGTCCCTCGCGCTGCGCGACGGCGTGCCGGTCATGGCGTTCGGCACGCCCGGCGGCGACCAGCAGGACCAGTGGCAGCTGCACTTCTTCCTGGCCGCCGCCCTGCGCGCCCCCGTCCGCGGCGGCCTCGACCTCCAGGGCGCCATCGACGCCCCGAACTGGCACAACGACAACCACCCCAGCTCCTTCCATCCGCGCGGCCGGCACGCCGGGGGCGTGACCGTGGAGTCCCGCATGGACGCCGGGGTGATCGAGGAGCTGCGGCGGCGCGGCCACGACGTCACCGTCGGCCCCGCCTGGTCCGAGGGGCGGCTGTGCGCGGTGGCCCGGGACCCGGAGACCGGCGTCCTGTCGGCGGCGGCCAACCCGCGCGGCATGCAGGGGTACGCCGTGGGCCGCTGACGGCCGTGCCCGGCCCCGCGGACGGCACCGGCCCCCGCTCTTCATCCCGATTCCACCCCGGGTACACCGGACGGGGGCGGGGATTGTCAGTGGGACGTGCTCTCATGGGGGGCATGATCGAAGAGACGGAAACCATCGAGGAGTTTCTCGCCCGCTGCTCGGCCGACGTGGAGGAGGCGGTCCGCAAGGCCGCCGCGGCCGAGATCCTGCCCCGCTTCCGCCGCCTCGCCGCGCACGAGGTCGACCAGAAGAGCGGCCCGCACGACCTGGTGACGGACGCCGACCGCCTCGCCGAACTGCGGCTCACCGAGGACCTCGGCGCCCTGCTGCCCGGCTCGGTCGTCGTCGGCGAGGAGGCGGTGCACGCCGACCCGGCGGTGTACCGGGCGATCCAGGACGACGTACCGGTGTGGATCGTCGACCCGGTAGACGGCACCCGCCAGTTCGTGCACGGCGACGACGGCTTCTGCACCCTGGTCGCGCTCGTCCGGCGGGGCACCGTGATCGCCTCCTGGACCTACGCGGCGGCACGCGACCAGTTCGCCACCGCCGTCCGCGGCCAGGGCGCCCACCTCGACGGCGAGCGGCTGTTCGCGGGGCCGCCCGCGCCCGGCCGGGACCTCGTCGTCGCCACCTCCCACCCGGACTTCACCACCGACGAGCAGAAGCACGCGCTGCGCTCGCTGTGGACCGAGGGCATCGCCCCGCGCGCGTGCGGCTCGGCGGGCCTGGAGTACCTCGCCGTGGCCCGGGGCGAGCTGGACGCCGTGGCGTTCTCCTGGGAGGCCGCCTGGGACCACGCGGCCGGTCTGCTCCTGGTCGAGGAGGCGGGCGGCACGCACCTCACCCTGACCGGCGAGCCGTTCCGCGTCACCGGCGGCAACGCCCTGCCGTTCACCGCCGCCCGGGACGCCGCCACCGCCCGCCGGGTGGCGGACCTGCTGCGCACCGGGTCCTGACTCCCCGGGACCACCCGGGCCGGGGGAGTGCCGGACCCCCGGCATATCCTGATCGCGAATGACCGTCGGCTGACGAAGGGGTCCGAAGGTGTCGTCGATGCTCGATGCGGTCGTGGTGGGTGCGGGGCCGAACGGACTGACCGCAGCCGTGGAGCTGGCCCGCCGCGGCTTCTCCGTGGCCCTGTTCGAGGCGAAACCCGCCGTCGGCGGCGGCGCCCGCACCGAGGAGCTGACCCTGCCCGGCTTCCGGCACGACCCGTGCTCGGCCGCGCACCCCCTCGGCATCAACTCCCCGGCGTTCCGTGCCCTTCCGCTCGACCGGTACGGCCTGGAATGGCTGCACGCCCCGCTGCCCATGGCCCACCCGTTCCCGGACGGCACCGCGGCCGTGCTCTCCCGCTCGGTCGCCGAGACCGCCGCCTCCTTCGGACCGCGCGACGCGGGCGCGTACCGCAGACTGGTCGAGCCGCTCCTCGCCCACTGGGACACCCTCGTGCGGGACTTCATGTCCCTGCCGCTGTCCGCGCTGCCCCGCGACCCCGTCACCCTGGCCCGCTTCGGCCTGGCCGGGCTCCCGCCGTCCACCTGGCTGATGCGCCGCTTCAAGGACGAACGGTTCAAGACGCTCTTCGCCGGCCTGGTCGGCCATGTGATGGCACCGCTGGGCGGCCTGGCCACCAGCGCCATCGGGCTCGTCTTCGCGCTCTCCGCCCACGCCCGCGGCTGGCCCGTGCCCCGCGGCGGCTCCCAGGCCATCTCCGACGCCCTCGCCGCCTACCTGACCGACCTCGGCGGCGCCGTGCACACCGACTACGAGGTCAAGCGCCTCGACGACCTGCCGCCCGCGCGCGCGTACGTCTTCGACACCTCGCCCACCGCGCTCGCCCGGATCGCCGGCTTCGGCGACCACTACGCGCGCTACCGCTACGGCCCCGGCGTCTTCAAGATCGACTACGCGCTGGACGGCCCGGTGCCCTGGACCGCGCCCGAGGCCCGTAACGCCGGCACCGTCCAGATCGGCGCGAGCCACACCGAGATCGGCACCGCCCTGCGCGCCGTCTCCCGCGAGGGCCGCGCCCCCGACCGGCCGTTCATGATCACCGTGCAGCCCAGCCTGGCCGACCCCACCCGCGCCCCCGAGGGCAAGCACGTCTTCTGGGCCTACGGCCATGTGCCCAACGGCTGGTCCGGCGACCTCACCGACGCGATAGAACGCCAGCTGGAGCGCTTCGCCCCCGGCTTCCGCGACCGCGTGCTCGCCCGCGCCACCGCCGGACCCGCCGAGATGGCCGCCCGCAACGCCAACTACGTCGGCGGTGACATCGCCTGCGGCGCGGCCTCCGGACTCCAGCTGGTGCTGCGCCCCAAGCCGACCCTGTTCCCGTACCACACCCCCCACCCGGCCGTCTTCATCTGCTCCTCCGCCACCCCGCCCGGTCCCGGTGTCCACGGCATGTCCGGACACAACGCGGCCAAGGCCGTCTGGCGGAGACTGAGACAGACCTGACGACCACCAGCCGAGGCAGACATGACCGTCATCACCCTCGTCCAGGGCGACATCACCCGGCAGCACGCCGACGCCATCGTCAACGCGGCGAACTCCTCCCTGCTCGGCGGCGGAGGCGTGGACGGCGCGATCCACCGCCGGGGCGGCCCCGCCATCGTCGAGGAGTGCCGCGCCCTGCGCGCCTCCCGGTACGGAAAGGGCCTCCCCACGGGCCGGGCGGTCGCCACCACGGCGGGCGCACTGGACGCCCGCTGGGTGATCCACACCGTGGGACCCGTCTGGTCCGCCACCGAGGACCGCTCCGACCTGCTCGCCTCCTGCTACCGCGAGTCCCTGCGCGTCGCCGACGAACTCGGCGCCCGGGCCGTCGCCTTCCCGGCCGTCTCCACCGGCGTCTACCGGTGGCCGATGCGGGACGCGGCCCGCATCGCGGTGCAGACCGTACGGAACACGCCGACGGCGGTGGAGGAGGCGCGGTTCGTGCTCTTCGACGAACGGGCGTACGCGGCGTTCGCCCGGGAGGCCGGCTGACGCGCGCCGCCGCCGGCCGGCCCCGGCCGATCGACCGGGGGTCACCCGAACGGCGTATCCCTCGGTGCGCCCGGCGGCTGCCTGGCCAACGCTCGGAGTGCCCACCCGCTCCCCGGGAGCGCGCGGGCATCCGGACGAACGGGGAGGCAGAAAGGACACGCTCATGAGCCAGGCAGCGCAGCCCACCGGACCGACCAGCCCGGGCGGCAAGTGGCCGCCGCGGCAGCCCGGCGCCCGGGGCGGCGCCTGGGCGACCGGCGGCGTCACGTTCGCCGGGGTCCTGATGATGTGCAGCGGCCTCCTCGCCCTCTTCCAGGGGATCGCCGCCGTCACCGGGGACGCCGTCTACTACCGCATCGGCAGCTACATCTACAAGATGAACCTCACCGGCTGGGGCACGATCCACATCGTCATCGGCGCCCTGGTCCTGGCGACGGGCGTGGGCCTGCTCATGCACATGGCCTGGGCCCGCGTCGTCGGCATGGTCCTCGTCGCGTTCAGCCTCATCACCCAGTTCCTGTTCCTGCCGTACGCCCCCGTCTGGTCACTGATCCTGCTGGCCATCGACGTCTTCGTGCTCTGGGCGCTGGCAACCGGTCACGAATCCCGGCACGAAGCGGTGAGCTGAGCCCCCCGCCGGCCTCCGGCCCCGCCCCCGTCACCCCAGCTCACGCAGGGTCCTGCCGAGCAGTGCCACGCCCTGCGCCACCACACCCGGCGCGGTGGCCGCGTAACCGAGGACCAGACCGGGCGGTCCGGGCGCCTGCCGGTGCCAGGACAGCGGCTGGCACTTCACACCGCGTGCGAGCGCCGCCGCCGCGAACTCCGTGTCGGGCACGTCGGAGGCGTACGTCACCGTCAGGTGCAGGCCCGCCGCGGCCCCGTGCACCCGCGCCCCCGGCAGATGCTCGGCGAGCGCGGTGATCATCGCGTCCCTGCGCCTGCGGTGGCGCCCGCGCACCAGCCGCAGGTGCCGCTCCAGTTCCCCCGACTCCATCAGCCGGGCGAGCACCAGCTGCGGCAGCACCGCGTTGCCCAGGTCGTTGAAGCGTTTGGCGTCGGTCAGCGCCCTGCGGTACCGGGCCGGTGCCACCAGCCAGCCGATCCGCAGCGCCGGCGCGAGCAGTTTCGACACACTGCCCAGGTAACAGACCCGGTCGGCCAGCAGGGCGCGCAGCGCGGGGACCGGGGGCCGGTCGTAGCGGTGCTCGGCGTCGTAGTCGTCCTCCAGGATCAGCCCGCCGTCCCGCGCCCACTCCAGCAACTCCCGCCGGCGCTCGCCGCTGGTCACCACGCCGGTGGGGAACTGATGGGCGGGCGTGAGCAGCACGGCCCGGGCGCCGGTCGCCCGCAGCGCGTCGACCCGTACGCCCTCCTCGTCGACCGGTACCGGCGGGGTGGCCAGGCCGCCGTTGCGCAGGTGCCGGCGGGCCCCCAGCGAGCCGGGCTCCTCCACCGCGACCGCGTGGACGCCGTCCGCCCGCAGCACCGGGTGCAGCAGGGTGAGCGCCTGCGCGGTGCCCGCGACGATCAGCACCGCGTCCGGCTCCACACGCACACCCCGCACCCGCGCGAGCCAGTCGGCGACCGCCCGCCGCAGCCGGGGCGCGCCGCGCGGGTCGCCGTAGCCGAGCTGCTCGGCGGAGAGTTCGGCGAGCACGGCCCGCTCGGCCCGCAGCCAGGCGGCACGGGGAAAGGTGGTGAGGTCGGGCCGCCCGGGCGTGAAGTCGACGGCGGCCGGGGCGGCCCGCAACGCGTCGAACACCTCCGCGCCGGGGTCCCCACCGAACAGCCCACCGGGCCCACCGTCGCCTCGACCGGGGGAGCCGACGGCGGCCGGACCGGAGTACGGCCCGGCGGGCCCGTCCGCTCCCCGATCGGCGTACCGCCCTCCCGGCCCGGCGACGCCGGCGCTTCCGGCGGCGGCACCGCTCCCGCCGCCGCGAACGATCCCGCCGCCGCCCGCCCCACGCTCACCCGGCGGCCCGCTCCCACTCGCCGCGTCCCCCGTGCCCGGCACGCACCCGCCCGCGGACCGGTCACCCACAGCCGGCGGTGGCACGGTGGCGAACGGCGCCGCCACCACCACCGTGCCTCCGCGGCGGCGGCCCGCCACCTGGCCGTCCTCGGCGAGACGCCGGTACGCCTCGGTCACCACGCCCCGCGACACGCGCAGTTCCGCGGCGAGCACCCGGGTCGGCGGCAGTCTGCTGCCCACCGTCAGCCGGCCGTCCGCTATGGCCTGCCGCAGCCGTCCGGCCAGCCACTCCGCCTTCCCTCCGGCGGGCACGTCGGCGACCGCCAGTTGCAGGAAGTCCGAGCCGCGCGCAGGCATCTCCACCGTGTCCCGCCCCTCGTCCACCCGCCCATACTGCCCTCGGCCGGTCAGCCGCCGAAGGCGAACTCGGCGGCGGCCGGGGTGAGCACGGCCGCCGCCGTGGTGGCCGCCCAGTGCGCCGCCACCTCCTCCTCGACCGTCTTCAGCACCTCGGCCACGCTCTGCGCGCCGCCCTCGTGCATCGCCTCCGTCACCACCAGCACCCGTCCGGTGTGCGTGCCCACCGCCGAGTGGCCGCTCTGCCGGTGCGTCCAGCGGCGCGCGTGGGCCCGGCCCGCCGAGTCGACGAAGGTCAGCTCGCCGGGTGCCGGATGCTCGACGGCGCCGCCGAACGCCGTGTACGTCTCGTCCCCGAGGGCCGGGCGCACCTCCAGCAGCGGCCCGGTGATCCGGTCGACGTCGAGGACGGCCACCGGAACGGCGTACGCCACCGAGACCGCGTTGCACAGGTCCACCAGCGGATGGATGCGCGGCAGCGCGCCCTCCTTGCGCAGCCGGCGCAGCAGTGACTCGGAGGCGGACCGGTACCGCGTCGGCTTCAGCCCCATCCGGGCGAAGGCCCGCCGCCAGGCCAGCACCTCGGGGAACTCGCCCTCGGTGGCTCCCGCCAGCCGTGCGGCGGCCCGGGCGGTGTACGCGGCGGCGCGGGGCCCGGTGTCCACGGGGGCGCCGACGCCGGCGGCGTACAGCGCACCGGCGGACAGGCCGGGGAAGGCGGCCCGCACCGGTTCGGCATGCCGGAATCGCACGGTCACGCCACCACCGCTCGGGCAGCCGGGTTCGACGAAACGCTCAACGGGACCTCCTCGACGATCGGAACCCCCACCCTGCCCACCCCTTGGCCCGACGACCAGAACCAAACAGGGCCCGCTTCACCGGTCCATAACTCCGCAGACCGAGGCCCACCGGCCGCACCCCGCCCCCCACCAATCGCCCCCGCCCACCAGCCGTCCCGGGCCCCTGCCCACGGAAACACCGCCCCCACGTGACATCATCGGCCGGGCCCGCGCGCCGCCCGTGGCGGGTGCGGTGCGCCGTGTCGCGGTACGAGGAGCACGAGGAGTACGAGGAACACGATGGACCCCGCGCTGCTGGACGACTTCTCGCTGGAGATGACCGGCAAGGACGTGCCCGGGCTGGAGGAGGCGCGGGACGGCATCCCGCCCGGCACCCGGATCAACATCACCTTCCTGGCCGGCGAGGACACCCGGACCCGGCTGGCCGCCGCCCGCGCGGTCAAACGGCTCGGTTTCGTCCCCGTACCGCACCTCTCCGCCCGCCGCCTGCCCTCCCGGGCCGCCCTGGAGGAGTTCCTCGCCGGGCTGGCGGCCGACGGCACCGCCGGGAACGTGTTCGTCGTCGGCGGCGACCCGGCCCGGCCCGAGGGGCCCTACGAGGACGCCCTCGCCGTCCTGCGCACCGGGCTGCTGCGTCCCCACGGCGTCCGGCACGTCGGGATCGCCGGCTACCCCGAGGGCCACCCCGGGATAGCCGACCGGCTGCTGTGGAAGGCGCTCACGGACAAGGCGGCGGCCCTCGGGGCCGACCGGTTCACCGGCGACGTCATCACCCAGTTCGGCTTCGACGCCGACCCGGTGCTCGCCTGGCTGGAGGCCCTGCGCGCGCGGGGCGTGACCCTGCCCGTCCGCGTCGGCGTCCCCGGACCGGCGGGGGTGCGCCGGCTGCTGCGCTACGCCGGCCGGTTCGGCGTCGGCACCAGCGCCTCCGTGGCCCGCAAGTACGGCTTCTCGCTGACCAGCCTCGTGGGCACGGCCGGCCCGGACCGCTTCCTGCACGCACTGGCCGACCGCTACGACCCGGCCCGGCACGGCACGGTGAAGGTGCACTTCTACACGTTCGGCGGCCTGCGGACCACCGCCGACTGGATCACCCGCTTCCGCCACGGATCCGAACGGCCCAGCGAGACCCGACCGACCGCTCGATCATGAGATAAGCGGCCGGGGTCCCTGGCCAGGCCCACATTGATGTCGGATTCCCGCCAGCGGCAGGGGCGCGCGGTGGGCCATGCTGGGCGTATGCAGACAGGGATGCCCCTCGACCGGGAGCACTGCGTACGCGCCGTGCGGTCCAAGGACGCGCGCTTCGACGGATGGTTCTTCACGGCCGTCCTGACCACCCGGATCTACTGCCGGCCGAGCTGCCCGGTCGTGCCGCCCAAGCCGGAGAACATGACGTTCTACCCGAGCGCCGCCGCCTGCCAGAACGCCGGGTTCCGGGCCTGCAAGCGCTGCCGCCCCGACACCAGCCCCGGCTCCCCGGAGTGGAACGCGCGCGCCGACCTCGTCGCCCGGGCCATGCGGCTGATCGCGGACGGGGTCGTGGACCGCGAGGGCGTGCCCGGACTCGCCGCCCGGCTCGGCTACAGCACCCGGCAGGTGGAGCGCCAGCTCCTCGCCGAGCTGGGCGCCGGCCCGCTCGCGCTCGCCCGCGCGCAGCGGGCCCAGACCGCGCGGCTGCTCATCGAGACCACGGCCCTGCCGATGGCGGAGATCGCGTTCGCGGCCGGATTCGCCTCCGTCCGCGCCTTCAACGACACCGTCCGCGAGGTCTTCGCCCTGCCCCCGAGCGAGCTGCGCGCCCGGGCCCCGAAGAGCGGCGCGGGCACCCCCGGCGTGCTCTCCCTGCGGCTGCCGTTCCGCGCCCCGCTGAACCCGTCCAACCTCTTCGGCCACCTCGCCGCCACCGCCGTACCCGGTGTCGAGGAGTGGCGCGACGGCGCCTACCGCCGCACCCTGCGACTGCCGTACGGCCACGGCATCGCCGCGCTCGCGCCCCGCCCCGACCACATCGCCTGCCGCCTCACCCTGAGCGACCTGCGCGACCTGACCGTGGCCATCAGCCGCTGCCGCCGGCTGCTCGACCTGGACGCCGACCCGCTGGCGGTCGACGGCCACCTGCGCACCGACCCGTCCCTCGCGCCCCTGGTGGACCGGGCCCCGGGCCGCCGGGTGCCGCGCACGGTCGACGAGGCGGAGTTCGCCGTCCGGGCAGTGCTCGGACAGCAGGTCTCCACGGCCGCCGCCCGCACCCACGCCGCCCGCCTGGTCACCGCGCACGGCAAGCCCCTGGACGACCCCGAGGGCGGTCTCACCCACCTCTTCCCCTCACCCGAGGCACTGGCCGCCGTCGACCCGGAGACCCTGGCGATGCCCCGGACCCGGCGCACCACCTTCACCACCCTCGTCCGCGAACTCGCCGACGGCGGACTGCAGTTGGGCGTGGAGGCCGACTGGGCGGAGGCGAGGGCCCGGCTGCTCGCGCTGCCCGGTTTCGGGCCCTGGACGGTGGACGTCATCGCCATGCGCGCCCTCGGCGACCCCGACGCCTTCCTCCCCACCGACCTCGGCATCCGGCGCGCCGCGAAGGAGCTGGGCCTGCCGGCCACCCCGGCCGCGCTCACCGCCCGCGCGGAGACGTGGCGGCCCTGGCGGTCGTACGCGGTGCAGTACCTGTGGGCGACGGACAGCCACCCGATCAACTTCCTCCCGGCCTGAAGGGCTTCGATGAACCGCCACACCGTGATCGACAGCCCGTACGAGCCGCTCACCCTCGTCGCCGACGCCGACGGCGCCCTGTGCGGCCTGTACATGGTGGACCAGCGGCACCGCCCCGGCGAGGAGCGGTTCGGCCCGCGCGACGACAGCCTGCCCGTCTTCGCCGAGACGGCCGAGCAGCTGACGGCGTACTTCGCGGGCGAGATCAAGGAGTTCACCGTACGGCTCGGCCTGCACGGCACACCGTTCCAGCGCTGCGTCTGGCAGCAGCTCACCGCCATCCCGTACGGCGAGACCCGCACCTACGGCGAACTGGCCGACGCCCTCGGCAACCCCCGCGCCTCCCGCGCCGTGGGCCTCGCCAACGGCCGCAATCCCGTGGGCATCATCGTCCCCTGCCACCGTGTGATCGGCTCCGACGGCAGCCTCACCGGCTACGGCGGCGGCCTCCACCGCAAGCGCCGCCTGCTGGACTTCGAACGGGGGGCCGTGCTGTTCTGACCCCGGTCCGGCCCCGCCGACGGCGCAGGCCGGGCGCCCTCAGCCGCTCAGGGTGCGCAGGAGCGCGGGCAGCGCGGTGCCGATCGGCTCCCGGACGACCTCGTCGGCCCGGTCGTCGTAGGGCGTGGGCTCGGCGTTCACGATGACGAGGCGTGCGCCGTGGTCGGCGGCCACGCCGGCGAGGCCGGCGGCGGGCTGCACCTGGAGGCTGCTGCCCACGGCGATGAACACCTGGCAGGCCTTGGTCACCGCCACGGCCTGCCCGAGGACCACCGGATCCAGCCGCTCGCCGAACATCACCGTCGCCGACTTCAGGATGCCGCCGCACTCCAGGCACGGCGGGTCCGCCTCGCCGGCCGCCACCCGGGCGAGGGCGTCCTCCATCGGTCCCCGGGCCCCGCACCCGGTGCACACCACGCCGCGGGCGCTGCCGTGGAGTTCGAGCACCTTGCGGGCGGGCATACCGGCGAGCTGGTGCAGGCCGTCCACGTTCTGCGTGATGACCCGGACCGGGACCCCTGACCTCTCCAGCTCGGCGACGGCCCGGTGCGCCGCGTTCGGCCGGGCCTGGAGCGTGCGGTTCTCCCGGCGCATCTGCCAGGACCGCCGCCGGATCTCCGGGTCCGTCATGTAGTACTCGTACGTCACGAGCTTCTCGGCCTCCGGATCGCGCCGCCACAGTCCGTTCGGCCCGCGGTAGTCCGGGATGCCGGAGTCGGTGGAGATACCGGCCCCGCTGAGCAGGGCGACGAGGGGCTTGGCCATGCCATCGAGGGTAGGGCGCGCGGCGCGGCCGCCGCGAGCGGATAACCACCGGGACCGCGGGACGCCGTCGAACGCGTCGTCCGTGCGACACGGAGGGCTGGGCGGTCGTACGGCGGGCCGGGCGGTCAGGCCACCCGGTGGCCGTTCTCCAGCTCCGCCGTGCCCGAGCCGTCCGCGAGGACGTCCAGCGCGGCCAGCACGCGGCGGCCCAGCGCCCCGGGCAGATGGGCGGTGAGGTCCTCGCGGGCGACCAGGCGCCAGGAGAGCAGCTCCTCCTCCTGCAGACGGATGGCCTTCAGCTCGTCCCCGGTCAGGACACCGCCGTCGTACAGGTACGCCACCAGCGGCGGCCGGCCCGCGCCGTGCACCCAGTCCACGGCCAGCAGCCGGCCGAGTTCCCGGTCGAGCCCGATCTCCTCCAGCGTCTCCCGGCGGGCGCCCTGGCGCGGCGTCTCCCCGTCGTCGGACTCGATGGTCCCGCCCGGGAGGGCCCAGCCGTCACGGTAGTTGGGTTCGACGAGCAGCACCCGCCCCCCGGCGTCCCGGAAGAGGGCGGCGGCCCCGGCGAGGACACGGGGCAGGCTCGCGATGTACGCGGCGAAATCCTGGGTGGTGGTCATCAGGAAAGGGTAACCAGCCGGCCGCCGGCTACGTCCCGCTCGCCGCCAGGCGCAGGGTGCGTTCGGCCAGCGCGCTGATCCGCACGCCGTCGAAGCCGAACACCGCGCTGCGCACCGTGTCCTCCAGCGGGTCCCGCCAGCGCGCCGGAATGGCCTCTGCCCCGGTGAGGACCCCGGCCACCGAACCGGCCGTCGCCCCGTTGGAGTCGGTGTCCAGGCCGCCGCGCACGGTCAGGGCGATGGTCCGGGTGAAGTCGCCGTCGCCGTACAGCAGTCCGGCGGTGAGGACGGCGGCGTTCGGGACCGTGTGGATCCAGCCGAGCCCCGCGGTCTCCGCGGACACCGTGGCCAGGGTCTCCTCCCAGGGCAGCCGGGCCTCGTGCAGGCTCGCCACCCGCCGCACGGTCCGGGCCAGTCGGCTGCTCGCCGGCACGACCGAGAGCGCGGTCTCCAGGGCGTCCCGGACGCCCGGGGCGGTGAACGCCGCCGAGATCAGCGCGGCGGCCCACATCGCGCCGTACACGCCGTTGCCGGTGTGCGAGAGCACCGCGTCCCGGCGGGCCAGGCCGGCGGCCCGGACGGGATCGCCGGGGCAGGTCCAGCCGTAGACGTCGGCGCGGATCAGCGCGCCGATCCACTCCTGGCAGGGATTGTCGTACGTCGCCGTCAGCGGCGGTTTCAGCCCGTTGGCGAGGTTGCGGTACGCGGCCCGCTCCGCCGTGAACGTCTGCAGGTACGGCAGCCTGAGCAGCCACAGGTCGCCGACCTGCTCGGTGCTGAAGCCGAAGCCGTGGGTCTCCAGCAGGTGCAGGCCGAGGATCGCGTAGTCGATGTCGTCGTCCCGGCAGCTGCCGTGGATCCGGCCGCGCACGCAGGCGCGCCACTCCGGGCGCAGTACGGCGGCCTCCTCCGCGTCGGCCGGCTCGGGCAGGTAGTCGGTCAGCGGCAGGGCCGCGGCCCGGCGCAGATAGCGGTCGATGCGGTCGCGCGTCCACACCTCGCCCTGCTCCACCGGTTTGCCGAGCATGTTGCCCGCGATCCGGCCGAGCCAGCCGCCGTGGACGCGGTCGGCGAGGTCCGGACCGCTGCGCTGGGTGCTCATGGCAGGGGTGTACCCACTTCGCCCGGCCGGCTCCCCGCTGCTCGACCAGGGTTCGGGCGGGGCATGACGGCGGGGGTGTCCTGCGGTTATGGTCACAGCGGCGCGACTGGCCCCGACGTGCGCGGGGCCCGGAGAGCAAGGGGAAGACAAGGTGGCGGACGCTGCAGTGAACGAGACCCGTCGGGTGCTCATCGCCGCGGACAAGTTCAAGGGCTCGCTGACGGCCGTGCAGGTCGCCGAGCGGGTGACGGCCGGGCTGCGCCGGGTCGTGCCGGATCTCCAGGTGGAGGCGCTGCCCGTGGCCGACGGCGGCGACGGGACCGTGGACGCGGCGGTCGCGGCCGGTTTCGAGCGCCGGGAGGTGCGGGTCGCCGGGCCGCTGGGCGAGGAGGTCACGGCCGCGTTCGCGCTGCGCGGCGGCACCGCGGTGGTGGAGATGGCCGAGGCGAGCGGCTTGCAACGGCTGCCCGCCGGGGTCTTCGCGCCGCTGACCGCCTCGACGTACGGCTCCGGGGAGCTGCTGCGCGCCGCGCTGGACGCGGGCGCGCGGACGATCGTGTTCGGCGTCGGCGGCAGCGCCACGACGGACGGCGGCGCGGGCATGCTGTCCGCGCTGGGCGCGCGGTTCCTGACCGAGGAGGGCGAGCCGGTGCCGCCGGGCGGCGGCGGACTTGCCGGCCTCGCGCGGGCGGACCTGTCCGGTCTCGATCCGCGGCTGTCCTCGGTCGAGCTGGTGCTGGCCAGCGACGTCGACAACCCGCTGACCGGCCCGAAGGGCGCGCCGGCGGTGTACGGCCCGCAGAAGGGGGCCTCGCCGGACGACGTGGAGACGCTGGACGCGGCGCTGGCCCGCTTCGCGAAGGTGCTGGAGGCCGAGACCGGGCCGCGGGCCGCCGAGTACGCGGCGGCGCCGGGCGCGGGCGCGGCCGGGGGCATCGGCTACGGGGCCCTGCTGCTCGGTGCGCGGTTCCGCCCCGGCATCGAGGTGATGCTGGACGTGCTGGGCTTCGCGCCCGCCCTGGAGCGGGCCTCGCTGGTGATCACCGGGGAGGGGTCGCTGGACGAGCAGACGCTGCACGGCAAGGCGCCGGCGGGGGTCGCCGCGGCGGCGCGGGCGGCGGGCAAGGAGGTCGTGGCGGTGTGCGGGCGGCTGGCGTTGCCGGCGGAGGCGCTGCTGCGGGCCGGTATCGCCCGGGCCTACCCCCTGACATCCGTCGAGCCCGACGTCGCCCGGTGCATCGCGGACGCGGGGCCGATCCTGGAACGGGTCGCGGCGCGGCTGGCCGAGGACCACCTGGGCTGAAGCCCTGGGGCGCAGCCCTCGGATCTCCGGTGCCGCCCACCCGTCGGCC
>NZ_JBEYRP010000014.1:49101-231207 GCF_040704085.1 Streptomyces sp. NPDC047841 | reverse complement strand
CCGTCGGCCGGCCCGGTGCCCGGTGCATCGCGGACGCGGGGCCGGTCCTGGAACGGGTCGCGGCGCGGCTGGCCGAGGACCACCTGAGCTGAACCCCGGGGCGCAGCCCTCGGATCTCCGGTGCCGCTCACCCGTCGGCCGGCCCGGTGCCCGGTGCATCGCGGACGCGGGGCCGGTCCTGGAACGGGTCGCGGCGCGGCTGGCCGAGGACCACCTGAGCTGAACCCTGGGGCGCAGCCCTCGGATCTCCGGTGCCGCCCACCCGTCGGCCGTCGGCCGGCCCGGTGGGTCCGGCGGGCACCCGTCCAGCCGGCCGAGCCGCCCGGCGCGGCGCCTGTCCGGCCCACCGAGCCGGGCGTCCGGGGGTGCGGCCCTCAGGGTGCGCGAGCACAAGCGAAGGGCCCCTACCCACCCGGGTAAGGGCCCTTCGTCGTACGCCTGCCCGCGCCGCTACGGCAACTGCGCCGCCCGGGCCTCACGACGGTTGTCGCGGAAGTTGTTCACCCGCCGCGCGGTGGCGAACAGCGGAATCACCGCGCCCATCACCAGCTGCAGCGCGCAGCCCGTCTGGAGGAGCAGCTGTCCGCTGGGCGCGTCGAAGGCCCACGCCGCCAGCAGCCCCATCGACAGCACGATCCAGGAGAGCATCGCGCCCGCGAGACGCCCCCGCGGCTTCGGGTACTCCACCCGGCTCACCATCAGCCACGCGGTCCCGAGGATCGCCAGCAGCGTCGCCACGAACGGCAGCTCCAGCAGCACGATCGAGACGACCGTCAGCGCGCCGAACGGCGAGGGCATGCCCTGGAACACGCCGTCCTTCATGGTCACGCAGCTGAAGCGGGCCAGTCTCAGCACCACGGCGAGCAGCACCACGATCGCGCCCACCGCCGCCACCCGCTGGTGCGCGTCGTCCGCGACCATGCCGTAGACGAGGACGAAGTACGCGGGAGCCAGCCCGAAGCTGATCAGGTCGGACAGGTTGTCCAGCTCCGCGCCCATCGGCGACGAGCGCAGCTTGCGGGCCACCAGCCCGTCGAACAGGTCGAAGACCGCCGCGCAGAGCATCAGGATGACCGCCGTGGCCGCGCTGTGGCGGGCCATGCCGGACTCCTGGCTGCCGGTGAGGTGCGGGATCAGGATGCCGGTGGTGGTGAAGTACACCGCCATGAAGCCGCACGTGGCGTTGCCCAGCGTCAGGGTGTCCGCTATCGACAGGCGGAGAGAAAGAGGCATCTCCTCCTCGTCGTCCACCTCGTCCGCCTCGGGCACCCAGCCCGCCTGGGTCTCCGGATCAATCACGGTCAATGCGAGTCACCCCAGCCACGGTCTTCTGGCCGACCTCGACCGCGACCTCCACGCCCTCGGGCAGGTAGAGGTCGACACGCGAGCCGAAGCGGATCAGACCGATGCGGTCGCCCTGCTCGACCTTCGTGCCCCGGGGGATGTAGGGCACGATGCGGCGGGCCACCGCGCCGGCGATCTGGATCATCTCGATGTCGCCGAGTTCGGTGTCGAAATGCCAGACTACGCGCTCGTTGTTCTCGCTCTCCTTGTTGAAAGCCGGAACGAAGCCGCCGGGGACGTGCTCGACGGACGTCACGGTGCCCGCGAGGGGCGCGCGGTTGACGTGGACGTTGAGCGGGCTCATGAAGATGGCGACGCGGGTACGCCCGTCCTTCCACGGCATGATGCTCTGCACCACACCGTCGGCGGGCGAGATGACCCGGCCCGGGGCGATCTCACGCTCGGGGTCGCGGAAGAACCACAGCATGCCCGCCGCGAGCGCGGTGGCGGGCACGGCGACGGCCTTGGCGACGCCCGAGCGGCGAGCGCGGGCCAGGCTGAGGGCTGCGGTGGCGACGGTCGGGAGAAGCCACGGCGATGCTCCGCGCGCGAGGCGTACGCCGGCTCGGCTGTCGCGAGGTGCAGAGGTTTGGCTGTGGGGCATGGATGACCTTCGTAGCGGATGATGCCGCGCTCTGACGGGGGACGGCGGCTTTCCCGGGATCGTACCGGGCGCGGGCCACAACTGGGCAAGCCAGGAAGCCGAGTCGGCGGCGGAAGAGTGTCTACGGGGTGTGATCTTCTTCTCGAAGAAAACACCCCGTACCCGGACAATCAGCCCTGGAACCGATACTCTTCGAGCAGCCTGCGCCCGATGATCATTTTCTGGATCTCGGCGGTACCTTCACCGATGAGCAGCATCGGGGCCTCGCGGTAGAGGCGCTCGATCTCGTACTCCTTGGAGAAGCCGTAGCCGCCGTGGATCCGGAAGGCGTCCTCCACGACCTCCTTGCAGTACTCGGAGGCGAGGTACTTCGCCATCCCCGCTTCGAGGTCGTTTCGTTCCCCGGAATCCTTTTTGCGTGCCGCGTTGACCATCATCGCATGCGCGGCCTCGACCTTGGTCGCCATCTCCGCCAGCTTGAACTGGATGGCCTGGTGCTGGGCGATCGGCTTGCCGAACGTGTGCCGCTGCTGGGCGTACCGGACGCCCAGTTCGAAGGCACGCTGGGCGACGCCGCAGCCACGCGCCGCCACATTGACGCGACCCACCTCGACGCCGTCCATCATTTGGTAAAAACCTCGGCCGGTGACCCCGCCGAGCACCCGATCGGCCGGGACGCGCAGTCCGTCCATGATCAGCTCGGTCGTGTCGACGCCCTTGTAGCCCATCTTGTCGATCTTGCCGGGGATGGTGAGGCCCGGACGGACCTCGCCGAAGCCCGGCTCCTTCTCGATCAGGAAGGTCGTCATCGACTTGTGCGGCGCCGTGCCCTCGGGGTGTCCTTCGTCACTGCGGACCAGCACGGCCACGAGCGAGGACGTGCCGCCGTTCGTCAGCCACATCTTCTGGCCGTTCAGGACGTACTCCTCGCCGTCCCTGACCGCCTTCGACGTGATCGCCGACACGTCCGAGCCCAGTCCGGGCTCCGACATCGAGAAGGCGCCCCGGATGTCGCCGGCCGCCATCCTGGGCAGGAAGTGGTCCTTCTGCTCCTGCGTGCCGTGCTGCTTGAGCATGTACGCGACGATGAAGTGCGTGTTGATGATGCCGGACACCGACATCCAGCCGCGGGCGATCTCCTCCACGCACAGCGCGTAGGTGAGCAGCGACTCGCCCAGGCCGCCGTACTCCTCGGGGATCATCAGGCCGAAGAGGCCGAGCTCCTTCAGGCCGTCCACGACCTGCTGCGGGTACTCGTCGCGGTGCTCCAGCTCGGTCGCGACCGGGATGATCTCTTTGTCGACGAAGTCCCGGACGGTGGAGAGGATCTCCTGCTGGACGTCGGTCAGACCGGCGGTCTGGGCGAGACGGGCCATGGCTACTTCTCCTGCTCCTTGAGCTCGGGGCGGCCCGGCTGCTCGCCGCCGCGCTCCTTGATGTACGTCTCGGTGGGCACCATCACCTTGCGGCGGAAGACGCACACCAGGGTGCCGTCCTGCTTGTAGCCCTTGGTCTCGACGTAGACGATCCCGCGGTCGTCCTTCGACTTCGACGGCCACTTGTCCAGCACGGTCGTCTCGCCGTAGACGGTGTCGCCGTGGAAGGTCGGCGCCACGTGCCGGAGCGACTCGATCTCCAGGTTGGCGATCGCCTTGCCGGAGACGTCCGGGACGGACATGCCGAGCAGCAGGGAGTAGACGTAGTTGCCGACCACCACGTTCTTGCCGAAGTCGGTCGTGTTCTCGGCGTAGTTGGCGTCCATGTGGAGCGGGTGGTGGTTCATGGTGAGGAGACAGAACAGGTGGTCGTCGTACTCCGTGACCGTCTTGCCCGGCCAGTGCTTGTACGTCGCCCCGACCTCGAACTCCTCGTACGTGCGTCCGAACTGCATCGCCGTCACGCCTCCGGGATCTCGAACGTGCTGGTGCGCCGCATGCCGGCGGCGCGGCCCTTGCCCGCGATGACCAGCGCCATCTTGCGGCTGGCCTCGTCGATCATCTCGTCGCCGAGCATCGCGGAGCCCTTCTTGCCGCCCGCCTCGGACGTGTAGTAGTCGTACGCGTCCAGGATCAGCTCGGCGTGGTCGTAGTCCTCCTGCGACGGCGAGAAGACCTCGTTGGCGGCGTCGACCTGACCGGGGTGCAGCACCCACTTGCCGTCGAAGCCCAGCGCGGCGGCGCGGCCGGCGACCTCGCGGAAGCCGTCGACGTTGCGGATCTGCAGGTAGGGGCCGTCGATCGCCTGGAGGTCGTTGGCGCGGGCGGCCATCAGGATCTTCATCAGGATGTAGTGGTAGGCGTCCGCCGGGTAGCCGGGCGGCTGCTCGCCCACGACCAGGGACTTCATGTTGATGGAGGCCATGAAGTCGGCCGGGCCGAAGATGATGGTCTCGACGCGCGGGGAGGCCTGCGCGATCTCGTTGACGTTGTTCAGGCCCTGCGCGTTCTCGATCTGCGCCTCGATGCCGATCCGGCCGACCTCGAAGCCCATCGTCTTCTCGATCTGCGTCAGCAGCAGGTCCAGGGCGACGACCTGCTGGGCGTTCTGCACCTTCGGCAGCATGATGCAGTCCAGGTTCGGACCCGCGCCCTCCACCACCGTGACGACGTCCCGGTACGTCCATTCGGTCGTCCAGTCGTTGACCCGGACCACCCGCGTCTTGCCCGTCCAGTCGCCCTCGTTGAGGAACTTGACGATGGTGTGCCGCGCCTCGGGCTTGGCGAGCGGCGCGCACGCGTCCTCCAGGTCCAGGAAGACCTGGTCCGCGGGGAGGCCCTGCGCCTTCTCCAGGAAGCGCGGGTTGCTGCCCGGTACGGCCAGGCAGGAACGCCGCGGGCGAAGGCGGTTGACGGGGGTGGTCATGCGGGGACCTCCAGGGGGTCGAGCTTGTTCGCTGTGCGGATCTCGTCGACGATGCGGCCGATGATCCCGGTGATGTCGAAGTCCTTCGGGGTGAAGACGGCGGCCACGCCGGCTTCCCTCAGCTGCTCGGCGTCACCGTTGGGGATGATGCCACCGGCGATCACCGGTATATCTGTGGCACCGGCCACACGCAGCCGCTGGAGCACATCGGGGACCAGCCGGGCGTGCGAGCCGGACAGGATCGACAGGCCCACGGCGTGCACGTCCTCGGCCAGGGCCGCGTCCACGATCTGCTCGGGCGTCAGCCGGATGCCCTGGTACACCACCTCGAAGCCGGCGTCCCGCGCGCGGACGGCGATCTGCTCGGCGCCGTTGGAGTGCCCGTCAAGACCCGGCTTGCCGACCAGGAAGCGCAGTTTGCCGACGCCCAGCTCACGGGCGGTGGCGTCCACCCTGGCGCGGACCCCGGCGAGCGCCGAGCCGGCCTCGGCGGCGACGGCCACCGGCGCGGAGGAGACCCCGGTGGGCGCCCGGTACTCGCCGAACACCTCGCGCAGGGCGCCCGCCCACTCGCCGGTGGTGACCCCGGCGCGGGCGCACTCCAGGGTCGCCTCCATCAGGTTGTCGGTGCCCTTGGCGGCCTCCTTCAGCCGCTCCAGCGCCTTGCAGGGACGCGGGTGGTTGAAGGGCGGCTGGTAGCGGGTGTCCCGCCAGCGCTGGAGGGACTCGATGACGCGGGCCTCGACCGCCGGATCGACCGTCATGATGGCGGTGTCCAGGTCGGCGGTGAGCGGGCTGGGCTCGGTGCCCTCGAAGACGTTGACGCCGACGATCTTCTCCTCGCCGGACTCGATCCGCGCCCGGCGCTCGGCGTGCGAGGCGACCAGCTGCGACTTGAGGTAGCCGGACTCCACGGCGGCCAGCGCGCCGCCCATCTCCTGGATGCGGCCGATCTCCGCCAGGGTGTCCTCGACCAGCTGGTCCACCTTGGCCTCGATCACCTTCGACCCCTCGAAGATGTCGTCGTACTCCAGCAGGTCGCTCTCGTAGGCGAGGACCTGCTGGATGCGCAGGCTCCACTGCTGGTCCCAGGGCCGGGGCAGGCCCAGCGCCTCGTTCCAGGCGGGAAGCTGCACGGCACGCGCGCGTGCGTCCTTGGAGAGGGTGACCGCCAGCATCTCCAGCACGATCCGCTGGACGTTGTTCTCCGGCTGCGCCTCGGTCAGGCCCAGCGAGTTGACCTGGACGCCGTACCGGAACCGGCGCTGCTTGGGGTCCTCGATGCCGTACCGCTCACGGGTGACCTTGTCCCAGATGCGGCCGAAGGCGCGCATCTTGCACATCTCCTCGATGAAGCGGACGCCCGCGTTCACGAAGAAGGAGATGCGGGCGACGACGTCCCCCATGCGCTCCGGCGGCACCTGACCGGAGTCGCGCACGGCGTCGAGGACGGCGATGGCGGTGGACATCGCGTACGCGATCTCCTGCACCGGCGTGGCCCCGGCCTCCTGCAGGTGGTAGCTGCAGATGTTGATCGGGTTCCACTTCGGGACGTGGGAGACCGTGTACGCGATCATGTCCGTCGTCAGGCGGAGCGAGGGTTCCGGCGGGAACACATGGGTGCCCCGGGACAGGTACTCCTTGACGATGTCGTTCTGGGTCGTGCCCTGGAGCTTGGTGATGTCCGCGCCCTGCTCCTCCGCGACGACCTGGTAGAGCGCCAGCAGCCACATGGCGGTGGCGTTGATGGTCATCGAGGTGTTCATCTGCTCCAGGGGGATGTCCTGGAACAGCCGGCGCATGTCACCGAGGTGCGCGACGGGCACGCCCACCCGGCCGACCTCGCCGCGCGCGAGGATGTGGTCGGGGTCGTAGCCGGTCTGCGTCGGCAGGTCGAACGCCACCGACAGGCCGGTCTGGCCCTTGGCGAGGTTGCGCCGGTACAGCTCGTTGGACGCCTCCGCCGTGGAGTGACCGGCGTACGTCCGCATCAGCCACGGCCGGTCCTTGTGACGCTCTGTCATCTGTGACCTCCCGGCTCTCAGACGTTCCGGAAGCGGTTGATGGCGTCGATGTGCCGGGCGCGCATCTCCTCGTCGCGCACGCCCAGGCCCTCCTCGGGGGCGAGGCACAGCACGCCGACCTTGCCCTGGTGCAGGTTGCGGTGGACGTCGTAGGCCGCCTGGCCGGTCTCCTCCAGGGAGTAGACCCTGGAGAGCGTCGGGTGGATCCTGCCCTTGGCGATCAGGCGGTTGGCCTCGTACGCCTCGCGGTAGTTGGCGAAGTGCGAGCCGATGATGCGCTTCAGGGACATCCACAGGTAGCGGTTGTCGTACTCGTGCATGTAGCCCGAGGTCGAGGCGCAGGTGGTGATGGTGCCGCCCTTGCGGGTGACGTAGACGGAGGCGCCGAAGGTCTCGCGGCCGGGGTGCTCGAAGACGATGTCGATGTCCTCGCCGCCGGTCAGTTCGCGGATGCGCTTGCCGAAGCGCTTCCACTCCTTGGGGTCCTGGGTGTGCTCGTCCTTCCAGAACCTGTAGCCCTCGGCGGTGCGGTCGATGATCGCCTCGGCGCCCATCGAGCGGCAGATCTCCGCCTTCTGGGGCGAGGAGACGACACAGATCGGGTTGGCGCCGCCCGCGAGCGCGAACTGCGTGGCGTACGAGCCGAGCCCGCCGCTCGCGCCCCAGATCAGGACGTTGTCGCCCTGCTTCATGGCGGCGCCGTTGCGGGAGACCAGCTGGCGGTAGGCGGTGGAGTTCACCAGGCCCGGGGCCGCGGCCTCCTCCCAGCTGAGGTGCTTCGGCTTGGGCATCAGCTGGTTGGACTTGACCAGGGCGATCTCCGCGAGGCCGCCGAAGTTGGTCTCGAAGCCCCAGATGCGCTGCTCGGGGTCGAGCATGGTGTCGTCGTGGCCGTCGGGCGACTCCAGCTCGACGCTCAGGCAGTGCGCGACGACCTCGTCGCCGGGCTGCCAGGCGTTGACGCCGGGGCCGGTGCGCAGGACGACGCCCGCGAGGTCGGAGCCGATGATGTGGTACGGCAGGTCGTGGCGCTTGGTCAGCGGCGACAGCCTGCCGTAGCGCTCCAGGAAGGCGAACGTCGACACCGGCTCGAAGATCGAGGTCCACACCGAGTTGTAGTTCACCGAGGAGGCCATGACGGCCACCAGGGCCTCGCCCGGGCCCAGCTCGGGCACGGGGACCTCGTCCAGGTGGATCGACTTGCGCGGGTCCTTGTCGCGGGTCTCCAGGCCCGCGAACATCTCCGTCTCGTCCTTGTGGACGGTGATCGCCCGGTAGGAGTCGGGGAGCGGCAGGGCGGCGAAGTCGGCGGACGTGGCGTCCTCCGACTGGATCGCGTCCAGGATGTCCTTCACGGTCACGGTGTTGCCTCCGGCGGGTGAGCGCCCTGAGGGAGGGGCGCCTAAAGGATTCGTCGGTGCTGTCAGTGCTGCTGAGGGTGGTGAGGGTGTGCCGTCGGTTCGGCTCGGTGGTGCTTCGGCAGCGCTTTGTGGCGCGGGAGGTTGCCTGTGACGCAGGCGTCCGGGCGCGCAGGTGATGGTCTGCGGGGACAGCCCGGACTCTTTCAACGTATGACACCGCGTGTCACCTCGCAAGGCACTGAGTGCCAGAACTTGCTCTCAGATGAATTCTTTACCTGACAGATGAGCGATGATCGATCGAACGGCTCTTTCCGGGCGGGTCAAAAAGGGCGCTGACATGCGAAAACGGCCACCCGGAGGGGTGGCCGTCGTCACAGCGGGGAAGGGCGGGTCAGCGTTCCTTGAGGGCCTGTTCGATGGTGCGCATGACCTCGTCCAGGGGCGCGTCGGTGCGGGCGACGGTCACCAGCACCTCGCCCTCGGCGGAGGCCGTCGCGGGCGCGGTGGCGGCCGGCCGGGGGGCCGTGCCGCGGCCGGCCCCGATCCCCGTGCCGAAGGTCTTGCGCACGATGGCGAAGGCGTGGTCCAGCTGGGCCTCCACGTCCCCCTGCCCGCCCGCCCGCAGCCAGCGCCTGAGGACGTGGTTGTGCGCGGTGACGACCGCGGAGGCGGCGACCTCGGCCAGCAGCGGATCGTCGTTGGCGTCGTCGGCGTGCGCGTGCTCGTCGAAGTGGCCGAGCAGGTACCGCGTGAACAGGCGCTCGTAGCGGGCCACGGAGGCGATCTCGGCCTCGCGCAGGGTGGGCACCTCGCGCGTGAGCTTGTAGCGGGCGACCGAGATCTCCGGCCGCGCCGCGTACATCTTCATGACTTCCTTGATGCCCCGGCACACGGTGTCGAGCGGGTGCTCGTGCGCGGGCGCGGCGTTGAGGACCGCCTCCGCGCGGATCAGCGTGTCGTCGTGGTCCGGGAAGATCGCCTCTTCCTTGGAGCGGAAGTGGCGGAAGAAGGTGCGCCGGGCGACCCCGGCGGCGGCGGCGATCTCGTCGACGGTGGTGGCCTCGTACCCCTTGGTCGCGAACAGCTCCATGGCTGCTGCCGCCAGTTCCCGGCGCATCTTGAGCCGCTGGGCGGCCGCGCGGCTGCCTGCGGCACTCTCCGGCGCGTCGGGCGTAGCTGGTGTACGTGAGGACTTGGCGGGCTGGGACATGACCCGAACGTACTGCATGCGCGTGGCCTGATGCGCAGGTCCGGGGTGCCCCCCGCCCCCGGGGGACGCGGGGCCGCCGCGCCGGGCGGGCGGGGCGGGGCCGCCCGGGTCGAGCAGCCCGCCCCACTCCGGCTCCGTCCGGGACCGGTCGCCGACGCCGTCAGCGGCGGGCATACTCGCGGAAGCCGCGGCCGGTCTTGCGGCCGAGGCAGCCCGCGGCCACCAGGTGCTCCAGCAGCGGGGCCGGGGCGAGACCGGGGTCGCGGAACTCCCGGTGCAGCACCTTCTCGATGGCCAGCGAGACGTCCAGCCCGACCACGTCCAGCAGTTCGAACGGGCCCATCGGGTAACCGCCGCCCAGCTTCATCGCCGCGTCGATGTCGTCGAGGGACGCGTAGTGCTCCTGCACCATCTTGATCGCGTTGTTGAGGTACGGGAACAGCAGCGCGTTCACGATGAAACCGGCGCGGTCGCCGCAGTCCACCGCGTGCTTCCCGGTCTTCGCGCAGACCTCGCGCACGGTCGCGTGGACGTCGTCCGCCGTCAGCACCGTCCGCACGACCTCGACCAGCTTCATCGCCGGTGCCGGGTTGAAGAAGTGCATGCCGATCACGTCCTGCGGGCGCGAGGTGGCGCGGGCGCAGGCGACGACGGGCAGCGACGAGGTGGTGGTGGCCAGGACCGCGCCCGGCTTGCACACCTTGTCCAGCGTGGCGAACAGCTGCCGCTTGACCTCCAGGTCCTCGGCGATCGCCTCGACCGCCAGGTCGACCTCGGCGAAGGCGTCGTAGGAGCCCGCCGGCGTGATCCGGTCCAGGATTCGCGCGGCGGCCTCGGCGGTCAGCCGGCCCTTGCCGACGGAACGGGAGAGCGACGTGCCGATGCGGGCCTTGGCGGCCAGCGCCTTCTCCTCGCTGCGGGCGGCCAGGACGACGTCGTAGCCGGCCTTGGCGAACACCTCGGCGATGCCGGAGGCCATGGTGCCGGAGCCGGCGACGCCCACCGAGCGCACCTGGCGGCCCGCGACCGGGGAGGCGGCCGCCGCCGGGGTCAGCGCGTCCGGCACAACCGTCCCGCTGCCCGGCGCCTCGTAGGTGTAGAAACCGCGCCCCGCCTTGCGGCCGGTCAGGCCCGCCTCGCTGAGCTGCTTGAGGATGGGCGCGGGGGCGTGCAGCCGGTCCCGGGACTCGGCGTACATGGCCTCCAGGACCGTCCGCGCGGTGTCGACGCCGATCAGGTCCAGCAGGGCGAGCGGGCCCATGGGCAGGCCGCAGCCGAGCCGCATGGCGGCGTCGATGTCCTCGCGGGAGGCGTACCTGGCCTCGTACATGGCGGCGGCCTGGTTGAGGTAGCCGAAGAGCAGTCCGTCCGCGACGAAGCCGGGGCGGTCGCCGACCGCGACCGGCTCCTTGCCCAGCTCGATCGCGAGGTCGGTGACGGCGGCCACGGCCTGCGGCGCGGTCAGCACCGAGGAGACGACCTCCACCAGCCGCATCGCGGGTGCCGGGTTGAAGAAGTGCAGGCCGAGGACGCGCTCGGGACGGGCGGAGTCGGCCGCCAGCCGGGTCACCGACAGCGCGTTGGTGCCGGTCGCCAGGATCGTCTCCGGGCGGACGATGCCGTCCAGCTCGCGGAAGATCTGGTGCTTGATCTCGTACGACTCCGGGACCACCTCGATGACGAGGTCGGCGTCGGCCGCCGCGGTGAGGTCGGTCGCGGTGCGGACCCGGGCCAGCGCGCGGGCGCGCTCCTGCTCGGTGAGCCGGCCGCGCGCCACGGCGCGGGCGGTGGCGGCCTCCAGCGCGGCGAGGGCCTGTGCGGTCCGCGCCTCGCTGATGTCGATGCCGATCACCTCGCGGCCGGCCTTCGCGAGGACCTCGGTGATGCCGGTGCCCATGGTGCCGAGGCCGACCACGGCGATCGTCTTGAGCGGGGACAGAGCTGAGTCGGACAGGGGAGTGGCCATCGCGGGACTCCAGGAATGAGGTGACGACGAGGAGCGCGCCGGGTGCGCCGGGGGCGCACCACGGAGCGGGAGGGTGCGGGTGTTGCCGGGCTGCGAGCGCACACGCCCGGGGGCGCCGGTGCCACGGGCGTGCACACGCCCGGGAGCGGCGGAACTTCCGACCGGCTCTGTCCCGAAGCCGGGTCGTACTGCGGTACACACGGCGTACCGAACCGACCTGCTCGCTCGCGACGGCCGCGTCACCAGACCGTCGCCAGCGGAGTGCGAGAGGGTTACTCGCTCGTATGAGCTTAACCGGCGGGTAACGAGCGCGCTAGTCCCCGGGCCGGAAACGACTTTGTGAGGTAGCTCCCCTCCTGCGCCGCCACCCCCCTACGCTGGACCTCGTGGACGAAGAGTTGCGGGCGCTCACGGAGCGCTTACGGCAGGAGTCGGGCGGCTCTGCCGCGTTCGAGCACCTGCTGGCCACCGGGGACCACGGCGAACTGGCGGAGGTGCTCACCGCGCCCGGACAGCCCCTGTGGGCCAGGGAGCTGGCCGCGTTCCGCCTCGGCCGGGCCGGCGACCGGCGCGCCTTCGAGTCCCTGGTGCTGCTGCTCAACCACCGCGACCCGCCGCGCTGCGCCTCCGCCGCGCACGCCCTCGCCCGGCTCGGCGACCCCCGCACGGCCCGGGCCGCCGCGGCCCTCGCCACCAACGAGCTCCGCGTCGCCTACGCCCTGCACCCGGTACGGCTCCTGGTCGCCCTGCGCGCCCCGGAGTCCGTGCCCGCCCTGATCACCACGCTGGAGCGGCGGCTGCGCCCGCACGACCCCTACCGCCGGGTGGCCCTCGCCTGCGTGGAGGGTCTGGGCACGCTCGGTGACGCCCGCGCCCGGCGGGTCCTCACCGAGGCCCTCGCGCACCCCGCGCTCGCCGAGGCCGCGGTGCGCGCGCTGGCGCGGATACCGGAGCAGCAGCCGAGCTGACGTGCGGTCAGCCGCCCGGCGTCCGCACGTACCGCACCTCGGGCACTGGCACGCCGTCCACCTCGAAGGGCTCCTCGGCCCCGTCGGGCCGGAACCCCGCGCGCTCGTAGAAGCGGCGGGCGGGGGCGTTGTCCTTGAGGACCCACAGGAGCATGCGGGGATGCGCCTGGCACCGCTCGGCCGCCTCGGCCAGCAGGGCCCGCCCGATCCCGCCGCCGATCCGGGCCGGGTCCACGTAGAGCGCGTACAGCTCGGCGTCGCCGGTATGTGTCCCGCCGTCCCGGTACGGCCCGTGCGCCGCCCACCCGACCACCGCGCCGTCCCGCTCGGCGACCAGGTTCACCACGGAGCCGTTCCCCTCGGCGAACCGGGCCCGGCGCCGCTCGGCGTCCGCCGTGACACTGAGCCGGTCCAGGTACGGCTGCGGCATGAGCCCCCGGTAGGCGTGCCGCCAGCCGCGGATCCGTATCTCCGAGACGCGGTCGCAGTTGGCGAGGGTCATCTCCCGGACCGTCAGGGCGCTCACCCGGCCACCGCCGCGTCGAGGGCGGGCCGGCCGGGCACCGCGACGAGGCGGCCGGCCGCCGTCAGCACGCGCGTGCACCGGGCGGCGGGGAACACCCCGGCCGGGGCGGGGATGCGGACCGGTCCACGACCGTCCCGGGTCGTCTCGCTCATGGCCCCCATGATGGCCCACCCCACTGACACCGCCCCGGGCGGTGGGGGCACGTCGCCCGGCGCGGTCGGGTGAGGCGCCAGGCGCCCGACCGCCGTCCACGGGCGAAGGCCCAGGCTCCGACGGGTCGTCCGAGGCGCCCGGCGCCGGACGCGTCGGCTACCCGCACAAGCCCAGCAGGCCGTGCGGGGCCGAGCCGCGGAGGCCGGCGACGCCGCCTTGCCCTGCTGCGGTGCCGGGTCGGGGGACGCCGGGCGGACGACGCGCCCGGGCGTCCTCACATGAGGCTGAGCTGGACCGGCTCCTCCCCGGTGGGGGCCGGCGCCGGCTCGGCCGGGCGGATCCGGCGGGCCAGTCCCGCGCGCGCGGGCCCGATGCCGTACTCCTGCGCCAGCTCGTGCACCTGGCGCGTGATCCGGCGCTGGTACCACTTGGGCGCGTAGGCGCCCTCCGCGTACAGCCGTTCGTACCGCCGCACCAGATGCGGATGGTGCTGCCCGAGCCAGTGCATGAACCACTCGCGGGCGCCGGGGCGCAGGTGCAGCACCAGCGGTGTGACCGAGGTGGCCCCGGCCGCCGCGATGGCCCGCACCGTGGCCCGCAGCTGGGCCGGGTGGTCGCTCAGGAAAGGGATCACCGGCGCCATCAGCACCCCGCAGCCGATCCCGTGCTCCCCGAAGGCGCGCACGACGTCCAGCCGGCGCTCGGGCGCGGGCGTACCCGGCTCCACCGTGCGCCACAGCCCGGCGTCCAGGAAGCCCACGGAGACCGAGACGCCCACGTCCGTCACCTGCGCCGCCCGGACCAGCAGGTCCAGGTCGCGCAGGATCAGGGTGCCCTTGGTGAGGATCGAGAACGGGTTCGCGTGGTCGGTGAGCGCGGAGATGATGCCGGGCATCAGTCGGTAGCGGCCCTCGGCGCGCTGGTAGCAGTCGACGTTGGTGCCCATCGCCACGTGGTCGCCCTGCCAGCGGCGGGAGCCGAGCTGGCGGCGCAGCACCTCGGGCGCGTTGATCTTGACCACGATCTGTGAGTCGAAGCCGACGCCCGTGTCCAGGTCCAGGTAGCTGTGCGTCTTGCGGGCGAAACAGTAGACGCACGCGTGCGTGCAGCCCCGGTAGGGGTTGACCGTCCACTCGAACGGCATGCGGGAGGCGCCCGGCACCCGGTTCAGCACCGAGCGCGCCCGGACCTCGTGGAAGGTGATGCCCTGGAACTCGGGCGTGTCGAACGTCCGGGTGGTGACGGCGTCCGCGCCGAACAGCGCCGTGTCGGCGGCCCGGCCGTGTTCGTTCTCGTCTGTGAGGTTCTCCCAGCGCATGACGCCTCCTCGCTCGCACTGCCCACACAATAGAACAAACGTTCCCATGATCGTGCGGACCCCGATTTGGGCGGCCGGGCGCCGGGGTGGTTGGCTTGCCCCAACCCCGAGGAACCAGGTCGTGGAGGAACGCAATGGCGCAGGTCGAGGCCACTACGGAGCGGGTCGTCGCGGCGGACGCGGAGAAGGTGTTCGACGCCCTCGCCGACTACCGCGGCACGCGGCAGAGGCTGCTGCCCGAGCAGTTCAGCGAGTACGAGGTGCGCGAGGGCGGCGACGGCGAGGGCACCCTCGTCCACTGGAAGCTCCAGGCCACCAGCAAGCGGGTGCGAGACTGCCTGCTGGAGGTCAGCGAGCCCACCGACGGCGAGCTCGTCGAGAAGGACCGCAACTCCTCCATGGTCACCACCTGGCGCGTCACCCCCGCCGGCGAGGGCTCCTCGCGCGTGGTCGTCACCACCACCTGGCAGGGCGCCGGCGGCATCGGCGGCTTCTTCGAGAAGACGTTCGCGCCCAAGGGCCTCGGCCGGATCTACGACGCCCTGCTCGCCAGGCTCGCCGCCGAGGTCGAGAAGTAGCCCAAGCACCCACCGGTGAACGGGGGTTGACCGCCGGTCGGCCCCTTCACCGGTTCGAGTGCATCTCCGGCCCATACCGGATCATGCCGTAACTCGCCGCACTTGTTCGCAGTTGACGCCTTACGCGGGAAATGTGAACGAGTGTGACGAGGGGAGCGGTACGTGGGCGGGACGACACTGGTGAAGCCCGAGCCGGTCGCGGCACCGGCCGCCGGCGAGGAGACCGCGGCCGCACCGCCGCCTCCCGCACCGCCCGCGGGCATCGGGCCCCGCCGGGTGCGGCTGGTGTTCCTCGGGCTGATGCTGGCCCTGCTGCTGGCCGCCCTCGACCAGATGATCGTCGCCACCGCCCTGCCGAAGATCGTCGGCGAGCTGCACGGCCTGGACAAGATGTCCTGGGCGATCACCTCCTACCTGCTCACCTCCACCATCGGCCTGCCGGTCTACGGCAAACTCGGCGACCTGGTCGGCCGCAAGGGCGTCTTCCAGTTCGCCATCGCCGTCTTCGTGCTCGGCTCCGCCCTCGCCGGCCGGGCCGGGACCATGGACCAGCTGATCGCCTTCCGCGCCGTTCAGGGCGTCGGCGCCGGCGGCCTCATGATCGGCGTCCAGGCGATCATCGCCGACATCGTGCCGCCCCGGGAACGCGGCCGGTACATGGGCCTGATCGGCGCCGTCTTCGGTCTCGCCTCCGTCGCCGGACCGCTGCTCGGCGGCTACTTCACCGACCATCTGTCCTGGCGCTGGTGCTTCTACGTCAACGTCCCCTTCGGCCTGGTCACCCTGGCCGTCATCGCCGTCGTCCTCAAACTCCCGAGGCCGCGCACGCGCGCCCGGCTCGACGTCCTCGGCACCCTGCTGCTCGCCGCCGCCTCGACCTGCCTGGTGCTGCTCACCAGCTGGGGCGGCACCGAGTACGCCTGGGGCTCCCGGCAGATCCTCGGCCTCGGCGCCGGTGCCCTCCTCGCCACCGTCCTCTTCCTGGTCGCCGAGCGCTTCGCCGCCGAACCCCTCATCCCGCTCAGGCTCTACCGAGACCCCGTGTTCACCCTCAGCAGCCTGGTCGGCCTGGTGATCGGCGTCGCCCTGTTCGGCGCCGCCAGCTATCTGCCGACCTTCCTGCAGATGGTCGACGGCGCCAGCGCCACCGGGTCCGGGCTGCTGATGCTGCCGATGATGGCCGGGATCGTCGGCGCCTCCATCATCGCCGGACAGCTCATCAGCCGCACCGGCCGCTACAAGATCTACCCCGTGCTCGGCTGCGCCGTCGCCACCGTCGGCATGTGGCTGCTGTCCCGGCTGGAGACCGGCACGCCCCGGCTGCACTACAGCGTCTGGATGGCCGTCCTAGGCGCCGGGATCGGCCTGGTCATGCCCGTCCTCGTGCTCGCCGTGCAGAACTCCGTCCGCCCCGCCGACCTCGGCACCGCCACCAGCGCCAACAACTACTTCCGGCAGATCGGCGGCAGCGTCGGCGCCGCCGTCTTCGGCACCCTCTTCGCCGACCGGCTCACCTCCTCGCTGCGCGCGGAACTGCCCCCGCGCGCGGGCGGCGGACTGCCCGCCGCCGACTCGATCACCCCGCAGCTCGTCCACGCGCTGCCCCCGGCCCTGCGCGACGCCTACATCCGCGCGTACGCCGACGCGATGCCCCGGATCTTCCTCTACCTGGTCCCGGTGCTCGCCCTCGGCCTGCTCATCGCCTTCTTCCTCAAGGAGAAACCACTGGTGTCCCACAACACCGCCGAAACGGAGCCGCAGACCGTGACCGCCTCGATCCCCGGTGCCCGGGCGCCCTACACCGCCGGGGTCCCCGTCTGCGGCACCGTGCAGCACCCCGACGGCACCGTGGTGCCCCGCGCGGCCCTCACCCTCATCGACGTCGCCGGACAGCAGATCGGGCGGGGCGCCAGCGGCGACGACGGGCGGTACGCGCTCAGCACGCCCGGCTCCGGGTCGTACGTGCTGATCGCCGCGGCCGGCGGCCACCAGCCGCAGGCCGTCTCCGTCACCGTCGGCGAACGCCCCGTCGAACTCGACGTCGTCCTCGGCGGCGCCGGCCGCCTCGCCGGCAGCGTGCTCACCGCCGACGGCAGCCCCGTGCGCGACGCCACCGTCACCCTCACCAACGTGCACGGCGAGGTCGTCGCGAGCACCCGCAGCGGGCGCGAGGGCGGCTACGTCATCACGGAACTGGTCGCGGGCGAGTACACCCTCGCCGCCAGCGCCCCCGCCTTCCGGCCCGCCGCGCTCCCCGTCACCGTGCAGGCATCCCGGGAGACCCGGCAGGACGTCGAGCTCGCGGGCGGCGCCGTACTGAGGGGCACCGTCCGGGCGAGCGGCGGACGGCCCGTGGAGGACGCGCGCGTCACCCTGCTCGACGCCGCCGGCAACGTCGTCGACACCCTCACCACCGGAGCCGACGGAACGTTCCGGTTCGTCGATCTCTCCTCCGGCGAGTACACCGTCATCGCCGCGGGTTACCCGCCGGTCGCCACGGTGTTGCAGGTCGCGGGGGGTGGCCGGACCGAACGGGACCTCCAGCTGGGCCACGAGGACTGAGCGGGGCGCCCGCCCGCCGCGCCAGAGCGATCCGCCGGAACCAATTCCAGGATTGGCACACATCGCGACCGGCGGTCGTCTTACCGTAGTGGCGGGCGGCACAGATCGTTTGCGGACAGCCGTGGGGAGAGAGGGCCTGGGCCATGGACCGTGGCAGCGAGCGGGACACAGCTCCCGGGCGCGGCATCGGCGACACCGCCGCGGGCCGGATTCCGCTGGCCGTGGTCGTCGTCGACCGCGCCGGACTGGTGTCCCACTGGAGCACCGGCGCGCGGCGCCTGTTCGGCGTGAGCCGCGAGGACGCCGTCGGACAGCCCGCGGCCGACCTGCTGCCCGTCTCCGGCACCCTGCCGGAGGACCTCCAGGACGGTCCGGCGCCAGAGGCGTACGACGCGTGGGACGCGGGACCCGGCCGCGACCTGGAGACGTCGCTCGGCGGACACACCGGCTACGCCACGACCGGCCGCGCCCGCCTGCGTCCACCCCCGCACACGCCCGGCGGCGAGCGGCTGGACGTGCTGTGGTGGGCCTACCCGCTGGTCGGCCCGGGACCCGCCCGGCTGCTCGTGCTCGCCGCCGACGCCACCCGGCTGCGCGAAGAACGCGGCTACGACGACGAGACCGCCGAACGCATCTCGCCCGGCCTGGCCCGCCACACCGAACTGCCCGCCCCCGACGAACTCGAACGGCGGCTGCCCGAGATCCTGCCCAACATGGGTCCGGGACTCAGCGCCCGCATCGTCGCGCAGGTCCTCGAACTCGGCTACCCGGTCCTGGAGTTCAGCCAGTACGACCGGGTGCCCGTGACCCCGTACTGGGGCGTGCCCCGCCGCCCCGGCCGCACCCGCGCCGAGGAGACCGCCGTACCGCGGCAGCGGGCCATGGCCGTGGTCCCGGCCGGCGCCGAACAGGACCTGGAGTACGCCGCCGTCCGCGAGCGGCTGGAGTTCCTCAACGAGGTCAGCTCCGGCATCGGCTCCTCCCTCGACCTCGGCGAGACCATCCGCGAGGTCACCAGCGCCGCCGTGCCCCGCTTCGCGGACTTCGCCGGCACCCACCTGCGCGCCGCGGTACTGGCCGGCGAAGGCTTCCCGGACGGCCCGCCGGACGCCAGCACCGTGATGTTCCGCGTCTGGGTGGAGCACAACGACGAACCGGGCCGCTGGGACGACACCGTGCCCGTCGGCGAGGCCTTCGCCTTCCCCGAGCACACGCCCTTCTACAAGTGCATGGTCACCGGCGAGCCGGTGCTCGTCCCGAGGGTCACCGAGGAACTGTCCGAGCGCATCTCCGGCGAGTTCGAGAAGCGCGACCTGCGGCCCCTCATCGGCGGCCGGTCGCTGCTCATCGTCCCGCTCAAGGCGCGCAACGTCGTCCTCGGCTTCATGGTGCTGATGCGCCGCCCCGACCGGCCGCAGTTCGACGACATGGACCGCACCACCGGCGCCGAACTCGCCGCCCGCGCGGGCCTGGTGCTCGACAACGCCCGCATGTACACCTACCAGGAGAACGTCGCCGACACCCTCCAGGACAGCATGCTGCCGCAGGTCACCCCGCGGATGCCCGGCTGCGACATCGCCACCCGCTACCTGCCCGGCACCCGGCTCGGCCGGATCGGCGGCGACTGGTTCGACACCATCAAACTGCCCGGCTCCCGCACCGCCCTCGTGGTCGGCGACGTCATGGGCCACGGCCTCAACTCCGCCGCGATGATGGGCCAGCTGCGCACCGCCGTGCAGACCATGGCCGCGATGGAGACCCCGCCCGCGCAGCTGCTGCGCAACCTGGACGACCTCGCCCGCAGGCTCGGCGACACCTACCTCGCGACCTGCCTGTACGCCGTGTACGACCCGATCCGCGGCGAGCTGACCCTCGCCAACGCCGGCCACATCCCGCCCGTGCTGGTCCGCGCCGAGGACGGCAGCAGCGAACTCCTCGAACTGCCCACCGGGGCCCCGATCGGCGTCGGCGGCGTCCCCTTCGAGGTCAGGCGGGTCACGGTCGCGCCCGGCGACCGGCTGGTGCTGTGCACCGACGGCCTGGTCGAGGTGCGCGGCTCCGACATCGGCGAGGGCCTCGCCGCGCTCTGCGAGTCCGCCGCCCACCCCGCGGCCTCCATGGACGACGCCTGCGACACCATCATCCGCGCCCTGAACACCCGCGGCGGACGCAAGGACGACGTCGCCCTGCTCATGGCCCGCCTCAACGGCATCCCCGACGAGCACGTCGCCGAGTGGTGGCTCGACGCCGACCCGCGCGAGGTGGCCCGCGCCCGCCGCCTGGTCCGTGAACGACTCCTCCAGTGGGGCCTGCCGCAGGCCGTGGAGACGGCCGAGCTGCTGGTCAGCGAGGTCGTCACCAATGCCGTCCGGCACGCGGAGAGCGACGGGATCGGGCTGCGGGTGGTCCGCACGGACGCGCTGCTGTTCGAGGTCACCGACGACGAACCCGCCCTGCCCGCCATGCTGAGCGCCGGGCCCCACGACGAGTCGGGCCGGGGCCTGCGCGTGGTCAGCCGGCTGGCCCGGGAGTGGGGCGCCAGCGCCAGCGGACACCGCAAGACCGTCTGGTTCGAGCAGGCCGTCACCACCGGCCACTGACGGCCGGCGCGGCACGCGCGCCGCCCGGGTCGACCAGGGACCGTACATCTCGTGAAGGTGACCACCAGACCCTTGCCCCGCTCCCCGTCCCCGCGATATCCCGATCACGGAACCGACCCGTGGGGAGATCGCATGAACGTCTCGGAGAACTACCGCAACGCGTGGGAAAGTTACTGGAGCCAGACCGCCGACGGCCGGGGCGAGGCGATATGGGACGCCGACCCCTCCCTGACCGCCGCACCGCACAGCGAACTGCTCCTGCCCCACGCCGACACCGGCCGGACGATCGTCGACCTCGGCTGCGGCAACGGCACCCAGACCCGCTACCTGGCCACCCGCTTCGCCCGCGCCGTCGGCGTCGACCTCTCGCACGCCGCCGTCGAGCACGCCCGGCGCGCCGCGAACGGCGACCCCGTCGAGTTCCGGCAGCTCGACCTCACCGACACCGACGCCGTGCGCGCCCTGCACCAGCGGCTCGGCGACAGCCACGTCTACATGCGGGCCGTCATCCACCAGAGCGAACCGGCCGCGCGCCCCGCGGTGGCCGCCGCCGTCGCCGAACTCATCGGCACCGAGGGCCGCGCCTTCGTGGTCGAGCTGACCTCCGGCTCGCGCGAGGTGCTGCGGCGGGCGGCGGCCGAGCCGGGCGGCCCGGGACCCAAGCTCCAGCGCGTCTTCCACCACGGCCTCAAGCCCGCCGACGCCCCCGACGAGGAGATCCCGCAGCTGCTCGCCAAGGCCGGTCTCGCCGTCCTGGACGACGGCGAGACGACGCTGCCGCAGACCGAGCACCTCCGGGACGGCACCCGCATCGACCTGCCGGCCCGCTGGTTCGTCCTCGCCAGGGCCTGACCGGACCCGGGACCGCGTCCTCGGGCGAGGTCGTAGCCTGTCCGCCGCTCGACGCGTAACGTGACGGTCCATGAAGATCCTCATCAGTGCCGACATGGAGGGTGCCACGGGCGTCACCTGGCCCGCCGACGTGCTGCCGGGGACGCCGCAGTGGGAGCGGTGCCGGTCGATGTTCACCTCGGACGTGAACGCCGCCGCGGAGGGCTTCTTCGACGGCGGCGCCGACCAGGTGCTCGTCAACGAGGCCCACTGGACCATGCGCAACCTCCTCCTGGAGCATCTCGACGAACGCGTCGAGATGCTCACCGGCCGGCACAAGGCGCTGTCCATGGTGGAGGGCGTCCAGCACGGCGACGTCGACGGCGTGGCGTTCGTCGGCTACCACGCGGGCGCCGGCATGGAGGGCGTCCTCGCCCACACCTACCTGGCCAACCAGATCACCGGGGTGTGGCTGAACGACGTCCGCGCCAGCGAGGGTCTGCTCAACGCGTGCGTCGTCGCCGAGTACGGCGTCCCCGTCGTCCTCGTCACCGGCGACGACGTGGCCTGCGAGGACGCCCTCGGCTACGCGCCCGAGGCGCTGAAGGTCGCCGTCAAGGACCATGTGTCGCGGTACGCGGCCGTGTGCCGGACCCCGGCCCGGACCGCGGCCGACATCCGCGCGGCGGCCAAGGAAGCCGCGCACCTGGCGGTCCGTCACCAACCGGCCGAGGCCGGCCCGTTCACGGTCGCCGTCGAGTTCGACGCCGAGCATCTGGCGATGGCCGCGACCGTCGTGCCCGGCGTGGCGCGGACCGGGGAGCGGAAGGTGGCGTACACCAGCGCCACGATGTACGAGGGGATCAGGACGTTCAAGGCGGTCACCACGATCGTCTCTGCCGCCGTGGAGGAGCAGTATGGCTGACCAGCAGGCCGACGAACTGGCCCTGGCCGAGGTCGTGGAGTTCACCTCCGGACTGATCCGGATCGACACCGCCAACCGGGGCGGCGGGGACTGCCGGGAGCGGCCCGCCGCCGAGTACGCGGCCGAGCGGCTGGCCGGCGCGGGCCTGGACCCCCTGCTGCTGGAGCGCACCCCGGGCCGCACCAACGTAGTGGCCCGGATCGAGGGCACCGACCCGTCCGCCGACGCGCTGCTGGTGCACGGGCACCTCGACGTGGTGCCGGCCGAGGCCGCCGACTGGACCGTGCACCCGTTCTCCGGCGAGGTCCGCGACGGCGTGGTGTGGGGGCGGGGCGCCGTCGACATGAAGAACATGGACGCGATGATCCTCGCCGTGGTCCGCTGCTGGGCCCGGCAGGGCGTACGGCCCCGCCGCGACATCGTCCTCGCGTTCACCGCCGACGAGGAGGCCAGCGCCGAGGACGGCTCCGGGTTCCTCGCCGACCGGCACCCCGAACTCTTCGAGGGCTGCACGGAGGGCGTCAGCGAGTCGGGCGCCTTCACCTTCCACGACGGGACCGGGCGGGAGATCTACCCGGTCGCCGCGGGGGAGCGGGGCACCGCCTGGCTGAAGCTCACCGCGCGGGGCCGGGCCGGGCACGGCTCCAAGGTGAACCGGGAGAACGCGGTGACCCGGCTCGCCGCCGCCGTCACCCGCATCGGCGAGCACGAGTGGCCGCTGCGGCTGACGCCCACCGTACGGGCCGCCCTCACCGAACTCGCCGCGCTGTACGGCATCGATCCCGACTTCACCGACGTGGACCGGCTGCTGGAGAAGCTGGGGCCGGCCGCCAAGCTGGTCGAGTCGACCGTCCGCAACAGCGCCAACCCGACCATGCTGGACGCCGGTTACAAGCTCAACGTCATCCCGGGCGAGGCGGTCGCCCACGTGGACGGGCGCTATCTCGCGGGCGGCGAGCAGGAGTTCACCGCCACGCTGGACGAGCTGACGGGACCGGACGTCGACTGGGAGTTCGCGCACCGCGAGGTGGCCCTCCAGGCGCCGGTGGACGCGCCGGTGTTCGCGCGGATGCGGGCCGCGGTGCAGGAGTTCGCGCCGGGCGCGCACGTGGTGCCGTACTGCATGTCGGGCGGCACGGACGCCAAGCAGTTCTCCCGGCTCGGCATCACCGGGTACGGCTTCGCCCCGCTGAAGCTGCCGGCGGGCCTCGACTACCAGGCGCTGTTCCACGGTGTGGACGAGCGGGTGCCCGTGGAGGCGCTGCACTTCGGGGTCCGCGTCCTCGACCGGTTCCTGCGGACGGCCTAGACGATGGGGGAGCGGATGCGGAGCGCGCCGTACGGATCGTGGCCCTCGCCGATCGGCGCGGACCTCGCCGCCGCGCACGACGGGCGGCCGGACTGGGTGGGGTTCGTCGGGGACGAGGTCTGGTGGACCGAGCCCCGGCCGGCCGAGGGCGGCCGGCGGACCCTGGTGCGGCGGCGGGCCGAGGGGGGCGAGGAGACGGTGCTGCCCGCGCCGTGGAACGTGCGTAGCCGGGTCATCGAGTACGGCGGCCGGCCCTGGACCGGGGTGGTCCACGACGGCCGGCCGCTGATCGTCTTCGTGCACTTCGCCGACCAGCGGCTGTACCGGTACGAGCCCGGCGGCGAGCCCGCCCCGCTCTCCCCGGCCGGCGGCGGCCTGCGCTGGGCCGAGCCCCGGATCGACCTCGCCCGCGGCGAGGTGTGGTGCGTGCTGGAGGAGTCCACCGGGGACGGCCCCGACGACATACGGCGGGTGCAGGCCGCCGTACCGCTGGACGGTTCGGCCGCCGGTGACCGCGCCGCCGTCCGCGAGCTGGCCGGGTCCCGGCACCGGTTCGTCACCGGAGCACGGCTCTCCCCGGACGGCCGGCGGGCCGCCTGGCTGGCCTGGGACCACCCGCGGATGCCGTGGGACGGAACGGAGCTGCTGGTCGCCGACGTCGGGGAGGACGGCCGGCTGACGCACGCGCGGACCGTCGCCGGCGGTCCGGAGGAGGCCGTCGCCCAGGTCGAGTGGTCGGCGGACGGCCGCCTGCTCTACGCGAGCGACCGCAGCGGCTGGTGGAACCTCTACCGCGACGGCACCCCCCTGTGCCCGCGCGAGGAGGAGTTCGGCGGGCCGCTGTGGCAGCTCGGACTGCGCTGGTTCGCGCCGCTGGACAGCGGTCTGCTGGCGGTCGTCCACGGCCGGGGGCCGGCCGCGCTCGGGATACTCGACCCGGAGTCCGGCGAGATCGTGGACGCCGTCGGACCGTGGACGGAGTGCGCCGCCGGCCTCGCCACCCACGGTCCCCGCGTCGTCGCCGTCGCCGCCGGACCCCGCTCCTCCTACGAAGTGGTCGAACTGGACACCGCCACCGGCCGCGCCCGGGTGATCGGCTCCCCGCACCGGGACCCCGTCGACCCCGCCTACTACCCCGAGCCGCGGACCCGCACCTTCACCGGCCCCGGCGGCCGCGAGGTGCACGCCCACCTCTACCCGCCGCGCCACCCCGCCCGCACCGGGCCCGACGGCGAGCTGCCGCCGTACGTCATCTGGGCGCACGGCGGCCCCACCAGCCGGGTGCCGCTCGTACTGGACCTGGAGATCGCCTACTTCACCTCGCGGGGCATCGGGGTTGCCGAGGTGAACTACGGCGGCTCCACCGGGTACGGCCGGGCCTACCGGGAGCGGCTGCGCGAGCAGTGGGGCGTGGTCGACGTCGAGGACTGCGCGGCCGTCGCCCGCGCCCTCGCCGACGAGGGCACCGCCGACCCCGCCCGGCTGGCGATCCGGGGCGGCAGCGCGGGCGGCTGGACCACCGCCGCCTCCCTGGCCACGACCGACGTCTACGCCTGCGGCACCGTCATCTACCCGGTGCTCGACCTCGCCACCTGGGGCCCCGGCGAGACCCACGACTTCGAGTCCCGCTACCTGGAGTCGCTGATCGGCCCGCGCGACGAGGTGCCCGCCCGGTACGCCGAGCGCTCCCCGACCGCGCAGGCCGACCGGATCACCGCGCCGTTCCTGCTGCTCCAGGGCCTGGACGACGTCATCTGCCCGCCCGCCCAGTGCGAACGCCTCCTCGCCCGGATCGCCGGCCGGGGCGTGCCGCACGCCTACCTCACGTTCGAGGGCGAGGGGCACGGGTTCCGCCGGGCCGACACCATGGTCCGTGCCCTGGAGGCCGAACTGTCCCTGTACGCGCAGGTGTTCGGGCTGGACCCGACACCGCCGGTACCGAAGGTGGAGCTGAACCAGTGAAGGAACTCCTGCGGCCGCGCCGGCTGGCGCCAGGCGCCCGGGTCGCCGTCGTCGCCACCAGCGGGCCGGTGCCCGAGGAGCGGATCGAGGCGGGCGTCGACGTGCTGCGCGGCTGGGACCTAGAACCGGTGGTCGGACCCCATGTCCTGGACCGGCACCCGGAGTTCGGCTACCTGGCCGGCACGGACGCCGACCGCGCCGCCGACCTCCAGAACGCCTGGTGCGACCCCTCCGTCGACGCCGTGCTGTGCGCCCGCGGCGGCTACGGCGCGCAGCGCATGGTCGACCTCCTCGACTGGGACGCGCTGCGGGCGGCCGGGCCCAAGGTCTTCGTCGGGTTCAGCGACATCACCGTCCTGCACGAGGCCTTCGCGACCCGCCTGGGCCTGGCCACACTGCACGGGCCGGTGGCGGCCGGCGTCGACTTCATCAAGAACGCGCGGGCCCAGGAGCACCTGCGGGCCACGCTGTTCGCCCCCGAGACCGTCCGCACGATCGCCTCCGGCGGTACGGCCCTCGTCCCCGGCCGGGCCCGGGGCGTCACCCTCGGCGGCTGCCTGTCCCTGCTCGCCGCCGAACTCGGCACCCCGCACGCCCGGCCCTCCGCGCGCGGCGGACTGCTCTGCCTGGAGGACGTGGGCGAGGAGGCGTACCGGCTGGACCGCTACCTCACCCAGTTGCTGCGTTCCGGCTGGCTGGAGGGGGTGCGCGGGGTGCTGCTCGGCTCCTGGGAGGGCTGCGCGGACTACGCCCGGCTGCGGCCCCTGCTGGCCGACCGGCTCGGCGGGCTCGGGGTCCCGGTCGCGGAGAACGTCGGATTCGGCCACGGCGAAGGGGCATTGACGATTCCGCTCGGGGTCGCGGCCACGCTGGACGCGGAGACGGGCACGCTGACACTGGACGAGCCGGCGCTGCGCTGAGACGGGGCCGGGCGGAACGTTGTGGTGACGTGGGGCGGGCGGGCCGACGCCGGGTCGGCCCGCGCCGGCGTGGGGCCGGCCGGGCGTGTCGGGGCCGGGTGGACGCCGTAGGGTGGACGGATGCCGTACCCGCCGTCCCGCGCCCTCGCCGAGGGCCCGCGCGCCGCCATCCGTCCCTTCACCCTCGCCGACGGCCCGGAGTTCACCGCACGGGCCCGGGAGAGCAAGGACCTGCACCGGCCCTGGCTGTTCCCGCCCGACACCGACGAGGCGTACGCCGACTACGCCGGCCGGCTCATCGAGGACCCGGCGCGGGCCGGCTTCCTGGTGTGCGAGAAGGACGGCGGTGCCATCGCGGGCTTCATCAACGTCAACAACATCGTGCGCGGCGGCTTCCAGTCCGGCGCCCTCGGCTACGGCGCCTTCGCGCACGCGGCCGGGCGGGGCCTGATGCGCGAAGGGCTGGAGCTGGTGATCGGGTACGCGTTCGGGCCGCTCGGCCTGCACCGGCTGGAGATCAACGTCCAGCCGGGCAACGCGGCGTCCATCGCCCTCGCCCGGGGCGCCGGGTTCCGCCTGGAGGGCTTCTCACCCGACATGATCTACGTGGACGGGGCCTGGCGCGATCACGAACGCTGGGCGCTCACCACCGAGATGCGCGACTGAGCCGGTTCAGCCCCGCTGGTCCACGTACTCGAAGACGGAGCCGTCCGGGTGCACCGCCAGCAGGTTCCGGCCCACCGGCGTCGGCACCGGCCCCGCGACGACCGTGGCGCCCAGCCCGGTCAGCAGCCGGTGGGCCTCGTCCACGTCCTTCACCGCGATCGTCGCCGTCACCTTGCGCAGGATCTCCAGCTCCGCTTCGGGACCGCTCATGAGCAGGAAGGAACCGACCGCGGCGACCTGGACGCCACCACGCTGGAAGCGCAGGGCCGTGCCGCCGGACAGGCTCTCGTAGAAGGGGATCGCGGCTTCGAGGTCGTCGACGCAGATGCGCAGCGAGGCGCCCAGAATCTCCATGCGTCCGAGCCTAGTTGGGGCCGCCGGGCACGCGCAGGCCCCCGGCGTTACCCACTGTGCCCGTCGGGTACCCGCAGGGTATGGACCGTTTGGATCACCTGGAACATCTGGACAGGCACCTCGTCGAAGAGCTGGCACAGGTGGCACGCGAGACGGTACGCGAGGAACTGCGCGAGCAGTCCCGCAAGCGGCGCCGCACCGCCGTGCTGTACGCCGCGTCGGGTGCCGCCGCCCTGTACGCGGGCGGTGCGGTGGCCCTCGCCGCGGGCCTGGCCCTGGCGATCGGCCTGCCCGGCTGGGCCGCGGCACTGATCACCGCCGCGCTCCTCGGCGCGGTGGCCTACTTCCTGCGCGGCGCCGCCCGCTCCGGGCAGGGGCCCCACGCCCCGCACCGCGTGCCCGGCGGCACCCCGGCGGCCTCCCCGCCGAGCGGCCTGGGCATGCCGTATCCGCCGGTGCCGGGGACCCCTCCGATGCCGCGGACTCCGCCGGACACCCCCCGCGGCGGGGCCTGACGGCGAGGGGGTGGGGCCGCCGGCCCCACCCCCCGACAACGCCCCCGCGTCAGCCGAGCTGCGGCAGCACCTTCGTGCGGTAGAAGTCGAAGAACCCCCGCTGGTCCGGCCCGATCTGGTTCACGTACACCCGGTCGAACCCGGCGTCGGCGAACGCCTTCAGCGCCGAGACGTGCTCGTCCACGTCGTCGCCGCACACCGACTTCTCCCGCACCATGTCCTCGGTGACCAGCTCGTGCAGCTGCTCGAAGTGCCGCGGTGAGGGCAGCACCTGCCCCATCTCGCCGGGCAGCAGCTCGTTGTACCAGAGCCGGTGCACCGTACGGACGCACTCGTCGCGGTCGGTGCCGTAGCAGACCTTCGTGCCGCCGCTGACCAGCTTGGCCCCGCCGCCGCCCTTGCGGAACTGGGTGACCATCTCCTCCTCCGGCATCATCGTGATGTACCCGTCGCCCACGCGGGCGGCCAGCGAGGTCGCCTTCGGCCCGAAGCCGGAGATGTCGATCGGGACGGGCTCCTCGGGGACGGTGTAGAGACGGGCGTTCTCCACGGTGTAGTGCGTCCCGTGGTGGTTGACCTCCTCGCCGGTGAACAGCCGGCGCATCACCTGGATCGCCTCCTCCAGCATCTCCAGGCGCACGTGCAGCGGCGGCCACGGGTCGCCGAGGATGTGCTCGTTCAGCGCCTCGCCGGTACCGAGACCGAGCCGGAAGCGGCCCTGCGTCATCACGGCGCTGGTCGCCGCGGCCTGTGCCACCACCGCCGGGTGCATCCGCACGGTCGGGCAGGTCACCGCGGTCTCGATGGGCAGCGACACCGCTTCCGACAGCGCTCCGATCACCGACCACACGAACGGGCTCTGCCCCTGCGCGTCGTTCCACGGGTGGTAGTGGTCGGAGATCCACAGCGCCTGGAAACCGGCCTGCTCGGCCATCCGGGCCTGTTCGACGAGGGCTGCGGGGTCGTGTTCCTCGCTCGCCAGGAAATAGCCGTACTCGGGCATGGGGGAACCTCCGCGCGGGCGCTGGTGGTGGGGTGATCCGGACCCGGACCGGGTAACCGGGGCGCGGGTCGGCGAAACGCCGGTGAGCGGCGGTGCGTGGCGCTGCGCGGCGGCGTCCGGGGTGCTCCGACCGGCGTCCGGGTGACCGGCACGGCGTTTGGGTGCCCCGGCCCCGGTTACGCGGAAGACCTCGGACGAGCCACACCGCCGGAGGCGCACCGTGAGCCGACCTCGCGTCCTGATCGTCGGCGCCGGTTTCGCCGGGTACCGGGCTGCGCGCACCCTGGCCCGGCTGACTCGGGACCGCGCCGACATCACCGTGCTGAACCCGACCGACTACTTCCTGTACCTGCCGCTGCTGCCGCAGGTGGCCGCCGGGGTCCTGGAGGCCCGCCGGGTCACCGTGTCGCTGCCCGGCACCCTGCGCGGGGTGCGCCTGGTGCTCGGCGAGGCGGAGAGCGCCGACCTGGACGCGCGGACCGTGCGCTACACCGACCCCGAGGGCCGTGCGGGCACCCTCGGCTACGACCGTCTGGTGCTGGCCGTCGGCAGCGTCAACAAGCTGCTGCCGGTCCCGGGTGCCGCCGAGCACGCGCACGGCTTCCGCGGGCTGCCCGAGGCGCTGTACCTGCGCGACCACGTGACCCGGCAGGTGGAACTCGCCGCCTCCGGGGAGGACCCGGGCAGCCGCGCCGCCCGGTGCACCTTCGTGGTGGTCGGCGCCGGCTACACGGGCACCGAGGTGGCGGCCCACCTGCAGCTGCTCACCGACCGCCTGGTCCGCCGGCGCCCGCTGCCCGGCGGGCTGCGCCCCCGCTGGATCCTGCTGGACGTGGCGCCGCGCGTGCTGCCGGAGCTGGACGAGCGGCTGTCCCGCACGGCCGACCGGGTGCTGCGGGCGCGGGGCGTCGACGTGCGGATGGGCACGTCGGTGCGGGAGGCCACCCGCGACGGGGTGGTGCTCACCGACGGGGAGTCCGTCGCGTCCCGGACGCTGGTGTGGTGCGTGGGCGTGCGGCCGGACCCGCTGGTCGAGGCCGTCCGGCAGCCGCTGGAGCGCGGCCGGCTGATCGTCGACCCGTACCTGCGCCTGCCGGGCCGCACCGACGTGTTCGCCTGCGGGGACGCGGCGGCCGTGCCCGACCTGGAGCGTCCGGGGGAGTTCACGCCCATGACGGCCCAGCACGCCTGGCGGCAGGGCCGGGTGGCCGGGGAGAACGTGGCCGGCTCGCTCGGCCTCGGCCGGCGCCGGCGCCCGTACCGCCACCGGGACCTGGGCTTCGCCGTCGACCTCGGCGGGGTCCGCGCCGCCGCCAACCCGTTCGGCGTCCCGCTGTCCGGTCCGGCGGCCGGTGCGGTCACCCGCGGCTACCACCTGGCGGCGCTGCCCGGCAACCGTCTCCGGGTCGCCGCCGACTGGCTGCTGGACGCCGTACTCCCGCGCCAGGGCGTCCAGTTGGGCCTGGTACGAGCGTGGTCGGTCCCGCTGGACACGGCCTCGCCGGAAGTGGCGCGGGTACCGGGCGGCCCGGAGCGGCCGGCCGCACAGACAGGAGAGGAACTCATGACGCACAAGCCGAGGCCGGAGGAGCCGGTGAAGCCACAGCCGGGCGGCGAGCCGGCCAGGAACCAGCCGGGTGGCGAGCCGGCCAGGAACCAGCCGGGTGGCGAGCCCGCGAGGAACCAGCCCGGCGGTGAGCCCGCCGGCGGCGGGCCGGGCCATCCGGCACCCGGACCCGTCGAGCGCGCGGACCCCGCCGATCCCGCGGCCCGCGCCGACGAAACCGACTGACCGCGACGAGCGCCACCGAGCGACCTCCGCCGCGGCCGAGCGCAAGGAGACCGAGGAGACTCATGAACACCGACGAACTCGTCGAACTGGGACAGCAGTTGCGTGTGGACAGCGTGCGGGCGTCCGCCGCCGCGGGATCCGGGCACCCCACGTCCTCCATGTCCGCCGCCGATCTGCTGGCCGTCCTGCTCGCGAACCACCTGCGCTACGACTTCGAGCGCCCCGAGCACCCGGCGAACGACCGTTTCGTGCTGTCCAAGGGGCACGCCTCACCGCTGCTGTACGCCGCGTACAAGGCGGCCGGCGCCATCGAGGACGGCGAGCTGGTCACCTTCCGCAAGCTCGGCAGCCGGCTGGAGGGCCATCCGACGCCTCGGCGGCTGCCCTGGGTGGAGACGGCCACCGGCTCGCTCGGCCAGGGCCTGCCGGCCGGGGTCGGCATCGCGCTCGCCGGGAAGCGCCTGGACCGCTCCGACTACCGGGTGTGGGTGCTGTGCGGCGACAGCGAGCTGGCGGAGGGCTCGATCTGGGAGGCCGCCGAGCACGCCGGCCACGAGAACCTGGACAACCTCGTCGCCGTCGTGGACGTCAACCGGCTCGGCCAGCGCGGCCCCACCCGGCACGGCCACGACCTGGACGCCTACGCCCGCCGCTTCCAGGCCTTCGACTGGCACACCATCGAGATCGACGGCCATGACGTCGACGCGATCGACCGGGCGTACGGTGAGGCGCTGTCCACCACCGGCCAGCCCACCGTCATCCTCGCCCGCACCCTGAAGGGCAAGGGCGTGGCCGCCGTCCAGGACCGCGAGGGCCTGCACGGCAAGCCGCTGCCCGAGGCCGAGGACGCCATCGCCGAACTCGGCGGGCCGCGCTCGCTGCACGTCCGCGTCGCCGAGCCGCAGGCCGCCGCCGCGCTGCGCTCGCCGACCACCGAGCCGGTCCGGTTGCCGCGCTTCGAGCAGGGCGAGGAGGCCGCGACGCGGGACGCCTTCGGCAAGGCGCTCGCCGCGCTCGGCACCGCCCGCGGGGACGTCGTCGCCCTGGACGGAGAGGTCGGCGACTCCACCCGCACGGAGGAGTTCGGCAAGGCGCACCCCGACCGGTTCTTCGAGTGCTACATCGCCGAGCAGCAGCTCGTCGCCACGGCCGTCGGCATGGCCACGCGCGGCTGGGTGCCGTACGCCTCCACGTTCGCCGCGTTCCTGACCCGCGCCCACGACTTCGTGCGCATGGCGTCCATCAGCGGCTCCGGCATCAACCTGGTCGGCTCGCACGCGGGCGTGGCGATCGGGCAGGACGGGCCGAGCCAGATGGGGCTGGAGGACCTGGCGATGTTCCGGTCCGTCCACGGCTCGACCGTGCTGTACCCGTGCGACGCCAACCAGACCGCCCAGCTCGTCGCGGCCATGGCCGGCCTGGACGGCATCCGCTACCTGCGCACCTCCCGCGGCAAGACACCGGTGATCTACGGCCCCGACGAGGAGTTCCCGGTCGGCGGCAGCAAGACGCTGCGCTCCAGCGAGGAGGACCGGCTGACCGTCGTGGCGGCCGGGGTGACCGTGCCCGAGGCGCTGGCCGCCGCCGACCGGCTGGCCGCCGACGGCATCCGGGTCCGGGTGATCGACCTGTACTCGGTCAAGCCCGTCGACGCCGAGACCCTGCACCGGGCCGCCGAGGAGACCGGCTGCCTGCTCACGGTGGAGGACCACCGCCCGGAGGGCGGCATCGGCGACGCCGTCGCGGAGGCGTTCGGCGACGGCAGGCCGGTGCCCCGCCTGGTCCGGCTCGCGGTGCGCACCATGCCGGGCTCGGCCGCGCCCGACGAGCAGCTGTACGCGGCCGGCATCGACGCCCTGGGCATCACGGCGGCGGCCAGGATGCTGGTCGAGGAGGCGGTCGTGCGATGAGCGGCGACGACGCGCGGGCCATCCGCGCGGGCCGCCGCACGGTGGAGATCAAGCGGCCGGGGAAGGTGCTCTTCCCCGGCGGCGGGGGCGCGAAGGAATACACCAAGGGCGACCTCGCCGACTACTACCGGTCCGTCGCGCCGTACCTGCTGCCGCACCTGCGGGGCCGTCCGCTGATGCTGGAACGGTATCCGGACGGCCTGGACGGCCAGCGGTTCATGCAGAAGAACACCCCGGAGCACTATCCGGAGTGGATCGACCGGGCCGAGGTCGCCAAGGAGGGCGGCACGGTCACCCACGTCGTCTGCGACGACACCGCGACCCTGCTGTACCTCGCCGACCAGGCCTGCCTCACCCTGCACCGCTGGCTCTCGCGCACCGACCGGGCCGGCGGCCTCGACCACCCCGACCGGCTGGTCTTCGACCTCGATCCGCCCGGGGACGACTTCGGCGCCGTCCGCGAGGCCGCCGTCCGGCTGCACGAGCTGCTGGACGAACTCGGCCTGCCCGCCTTCCCGATGACCACGGGCTCGCGCGGACTGCACCTCGTCGTCCCGCTCGACGGCCGCCAGGGCTTCGACGCCGTGCGGGAGTTCGCCCACGGCGTCGCCGAACTCGCCGCGGCACGGCACCCGGACCGGCTCACCACCGCCGCCCGCAAACAGGAGCGCGGTGACCGCCTGTACCTCGACGTGCAGCGCAACGGGTACGCCCAGACCGCCGTCGCGCCCTTCACCGTCCGCGCCCGCCCCGGCGCCCCCGTTGCCGTGCCCCTCACCTGGGAGCAGCTCGACGACCCCGGGCTCGACGCCCGCCGCTGGACCATCGCCGACGCCGTCGACCAGGCCCGCACCGACCCGTGGGCCGGCCTGCCGGCCCGCGGGCGCTCCCTGGGCCCCGCCCGGCGCCGTCTCGCCGACATGCGCTCCTGAGGTTTGGCCAAGGAATGAGGGGCCACCCGCAGGAAGAGGTGGCCATGTCGAACACACACAACACATCACAGTCACAGGATTCACAGAAATCCCGGAAGTCGGACAACACCGAGAACACCGAGCAGACGCACGACACCACACAGAACGAGCCGGCAGCCCGGCGTCCGCCCCTGATGGAGGTGCTGCGCGAGGCGCGCAGCCAGCTCGCCGAACTGACGGGACTCGACCCGGAGACCGTGTCCTCCTTCGAGCAGACCGAGGACGGCTGGTCGCTGGAGGTCGAGGTGATGGAACTCGCACGGGTCCCGGACACCATGAGCCTGATGGCGAGCTACCAGGTCGAACTGGACCCCCAGGGGCAGCTCACCGGCTACCGGCGCGTTCGCAGGTACGAGCGCGGGCGGGCCGACGCACGCCGCGGCGGCTAGGCCCCCACCCGCGTCCTCGGGGCCACGCACCCGGCGTGGCCCCGATCATCCACCACACTCACGAGGAGGAGCGGCCGGCATGACCGTTGTCCCGGCACAGCAGTCCGGCGGCGGAGGCGGAAGCAGCGGCCTCTACGACGTCCTGGAACTGGTTCTCGACCGAGGTCTCGTCATCGACGCGTTCGTACGGGTCTCCCTGGTCGGCATCGAGATCCTGAAGATCGACGTCCGGGTCGTCGTAGCCAGCGTCGACACCTATCTGCGCTTCGCCGAGGCGTGTAACCGCCTCGACCTGGAGGCAGGGCCCCGCAAGTCCCCCGGGCTGCCCGATCTCGTCGGCGAGATCACCGAGAGCGGAGCCCGCGGCAAGTCCAAGGGCGCACTGTCCGGCGCCGCGCAGACCATATCCGACGCGTTCAAGCAGGCCCGCGAGGAAGGCGAGACCGAGACCCGGCGCCCCCGCAAGACCGCGGCCCGCCGGAAGGAGGGAGACGAGTGAGCACCTACGTCTACGGCATCACCGCACGCTCGCACCCGGCGCTCCCCGAGGGGATGACCGGAGTGGGCGAGCCGCCCCGGCCCGTCCGGGTCCTCACGGCGGGAGAGCTCGCCGCTGTCGTCAGCGACGCCCCGGAGGGCCTGCGCCCCAAGCGCAGGGACCTCCTCGCCCACCAGAACGTACTCGCCGAGGCGGGCGCGGCCGGATGTGTGCTGCCCATGCGCTTCGGCAGCGTCTCCCCGGACGACGACACCGTCATGTCGGTGCTGACCGAGCGGGCCGAGCACTACCTGGAGCGGCTGCGCGAGCTGGACGGCAAGGTCGAGTACAACGTCAAGGCCACGCACATCGAGGAAGCCGTCCTGCACCGCGTGATGGCCGAGAACGCGCAGGTCCGCGCCCTCGCCGAGGCCAACCGGCAGGCGGGCGGCGGCAGCTACGACGACCGGGTCCGCCTCGGCGAGATGGTCGCCGCCGCCGTCAAGGCCAAGGAGGGCGAGGACGCCGCCGAGGTGCAGCGCCTGCTCCAGCCGGGCGCCGCGGCGGTCAGCGTGGGCCCCGAGTCCACCGGGTGGCTGCTCAACGTCTCGTTCCTGGTCTCCCGGGACACGGCCGAGGACTTCCTGGCCGCGGCCGAGCGTGTGCGCAAGAGCCACGCCCATATCGAATTGCGGGTCAACGGCCCGTTGCCGCCGTACAGCTTCGTCGAACCCGGCCCGACCGCGCCCGCGGGCGCCACGGCCGGCGCCGGCACCGGAGCGTCGTAGCGGCGGGGCCCGGACGGAAGGAGGAGATCCGTGGGACTGATCTCGGAGGTGCTGCTGCTGCCCTTCGCACCGGTGCGCGGCAGCGCGTGGGCGATTGGGCATGTGCTCCGGGAGGCGGAGCGGATCTACTACGACCCGGCCACCGTCCGGGCCGAGCTGGCCCGCCTCGAGGAGCAGCTTCAGGCGGGTGAGATCACCGAGGAGGAGTTCGACCGGCGCGAGGACGAACTGCTGGACCGGCTGGAGATCGCCCTGCATCACGGCGACACGACAGGCAATGGGACGTGACCATGAACCGAACCGCACTGGGCCTCGCCGTAGGGGCCGGATACCTGCTCGGACGTACCAAGAAGCTGAAGATGGCCCTCGCCGTCGGCTCCCTGGCCGCCGGGAAGAAGATGAACCTCAGCCCGCGGATGCTCGCGGAACAGCTGAACCGGCAGCTGCTGGACAACCCGCAGTTCAAGGAGGTCGGCGACCAGCTCCGCCAAGAGCTGCGGGGCGTCGGCAAGGCCGCCACGGGCGCGATGGTGGAGCGGCAGATGAACTCGCTCGCCGACCGGCTGCACGGCCGTACGGCGCAGGTGCGCGACCAGCTGTCCGGAGCCGCGCCGGCCGGCTCCGACGAGGAGCGGGACGAGGACGAGGGCGAGGGCGAGGACGAGGAGCAGGAGGAGCACGAGGGGAAGCGGGGTGAGCGAGAACAGCCCAGGGGCGAGACCCGGGGCGGCGAGGGCGAGGCGCCCCGGAAGAAGACGGGCAAGAAGACGGCGAAGCAGGCCCCGGCCAAGAAGGCCTCCGGCGGGACGGCGGCCGGCCAGGCCCCCGCCAGGAAGGCCCCGGCCAAGAAGGTGGCGGCCAAGAAGACGGCGGCCAAGAAGACGGACGCGGCCCGCAAGACGGCCGCGAAGAAGACGGCGGCGGTCGGCGGTGCCGCCCGGAGCGCCGTCTCCCGGCAGTCGAAGGGCGGCGATGACCGATGACCGAGACCCTCGGAAGAGTGACCTCCAAGGCCGGTGAGGCCACCGGCGGCCTGACCGCCCCGCTGGCCGGCCTGGCCCGCAGCGAGGCCGCCGACCGGCTGAAGGAAGAGGCCCAGGAGTACCTGAACGCCCAGGCCCAGCGGCTGCTGACCGGGATCGGCCGGAAGCTCGGCGAGACCACCGGCAAGCTGAACGACATCGCCGAGGGCAAGAGCCCCGGCTTCGCCAAACTGGCGCTGGAGGGCGGGCGCAAGCTCGCCGAGGGCAAGGGACCGCTGCGCTCTGCGGTGGAGCTGGGCGCCTCCCACGCCAAGGACAAGGTAATGGAAACCGTGCGCAGCCTCGGCGGCAGCAAGGGCAAGAAGGGCGGCGCCGGCAAGAAGCCGACCGTCATCATGGAGTCCGTCGACGTGGGCGTACCGCTGCGTACGGCCTACGACCAGTGGACCCAGTACCAGTCCTTCTCCTCCTTCGCCAAGGGCGTCAAGAGCGCGAACCGCGCCGACGACACCACCTCCGACTGGCGGGCCAAGGTCTTCTGGTCCACCCGCAGCTGGAAGGCGAAGACGACCGAGCAGATACCCGACTACCGCATCCAGTGGACCTCGGAGGGCGCCAAGGGCACCACCAAGGGCGTGGTCTCCTTCCACCGGCTGGAGGACAACCTCACCCGGGTGCTGCTGGTCATGGAGTACTACCCGACCGGCCTGTTCGAGAAGACCGGCAACATCTGGCGCGCCCAGGGCCGCCGGGCCAGGCTGGACCTGAAGAACTTCGCCCGCTTCATCACCCTCAAGGGGGAGGCGGAGGACAGCTGGCGCGGTGAGATCCGCGACGGCGAGGTCGTGCAAAGCCACGAGGACGCCCTCGCGGAGGAGGAAGAGGAGGCCCGGGGAGAGGAAGAAGAGGGCGAGGAGCAGGAAGAGGGCGAAGAGGAGGCCCAGGGCGAAGAGGAGCCCGAGGGCCGGGAGCGCCCCGAGGAAGGCGAAGAGGGCGAAGAGGAGGAAGAGGAGGAGGAAGAGGAGCCCTACGAGGACGAGTACGAGGGCGAGACCGAGGAAGAAGCCGGGGAGGGCGACGAGGAGGGCGACGAGGACTCGTACGAGGACGAGGCCGAGGAGCCCGCCGAGGACGAGGAAGGCGCTGAGGAAGAGGAGGACGAGTACGAGGAAGAGGAGCCTGAGCACGCTGAGCGCGGGAGCCGTCGATGACGACACCCAGCCGCTTTCCCGAGCCCTATGGCCAGGGCTCGGGGGCGAACCTCGCCGACATCCTTGAACGTGTACTCGACAAGGGTGTCGTCATCGCGGGGGACATCAGGATCAACCTGCTCGACATCGAACTGCTCACCATCAAGCTGCGCCTCATCGTCGCCTCGGTCGACAAGGCCAAGGAGATGGGCATCGACTGGTGGGAGAGCGACCCGGCCCTGTCCTCCCGGGCCCGCCGTGACGAGCTGACCCGGGAGAACGCCGAGCTGCGAGAACGGCTCGCACGGCTGGAGGAACTGGAGTCGGGCCGCGCCCCGAAGGAGGCACCATGACGACCGGACTGCGGTACGTGTACGCCGTCTGCCGTCCCTTCGGGACGCCTCTGCAAGCACAGCTGCGGGGCGTCGGCGGCGCCCCGCCTGCGCTGCTGCACCACCACGGGCTGGTCGCGGTGGTCAGCACGGTCCCGGAGGCAGACTTCTGCGAGGGGGCCCTGAAGGCCCACCTGGAGGATCTCGACTGGCTCGCCGCGACCGCCCGCGCCCACCAGGGCGTGGTGGACGCGCTCACCACGGTCACCACCCCGCTGCCTTTGCGGCTCGCGACCGTCTTCCGTGACGACAGCGCCGTGCGCATGATGATCGAGGACCGCGAGGAGGACTTCCGCCGCCTGCTCGACCGGCTGCACGGCCGTGTGGAGTGGGGCGTGAAGGTGTATCTCGAACCCGAGCCCGCCGAACCCGAGTCCGCCGAGGCGGCGCGGCCGGCCAGCGGCCGGGACTACCTGCGCCGGCGGCGCCTGCAGAGCCACGCGCAGGAGGAGAACTGGCAGCGGGCCGAGCGGTTCGCCCACTCCCTGCACGAGCGTCTCGCCGAGCGGGCCGAGGATTTCCGGATGCATCCCCCGCAGAATTCCGCGCTCTCCCAAGCGCCGGGGCGAAACGTGCTCAACGCTGCCTATCTGGTGTCCCGGGCGCATTCCGAGGAATTCGTGGAACTGGTCGACCGGACCAAGGACGAGGCGCCCGGAATGCGGGTGGAACTCACCGGTCCGTGGGCCGCCTACTCCTTCTCCGGTGAGGCCTCGGGAGCGGAACCGGCTGTGGGATCGGGGGAGGGGCGGTGACCGTAGTCGAACGCCGCGAGATCGCGCTGGTCGACCTCCTGGACCGGCTGCTGGCCGGCGGAGTCGTCATCACCGGCGACATCACCCTGCGCATCGCGGACGTCGATCTCGTCCGCATCGACCTCAACGCGCTCATCAGTTCCGTGAACGAGCAGGTCCCGTCGCCCTTCGAGGAGCTCCTATGACCGCGCGGCAGCGCCGCAAGCAGCTCGACCTCGAGCCCGACACGGTCGAGCGCGACCTGGTGAAACTCGTGCTCACGGTGGTGGAGTTGCTGCGCCAGCTGATGGAGCGGCAGGCCGTGCGCCGCTTCGACACCGGTGAGCTGACCGAGGAGCAGGAGGAGCGGATCGGGCTCACCCTGATGCTCCTGGAGGACCGGATGGGCGAGCTGCGGGACCGCTACGGACTGCGGCCCGAGGACCTCAACCTGGACCTCGGGCCGCTCGGACCGCTGCTTCCGCGCGATGGGCACTAGCGTGGTGGGCCGCGCCGGGCACTAGCGCGGCGGACCGCTCACCACCGGTACCAGCGGCCCCTGCCGCCGCCCGCGGTCGTGCCGCGCACAAGGAATCCCAGCAGCCAGACGACGAGTACGACGAGGGCGATCCACCACAGCACCTTCAACGCGAATCCGGCACCGAACAGAATCAGTGCCAGAAGCAGGACCAGCAGGATGGGAACCATAGTGTGAACCTCCTGGTGTCCAGGTTCCCCGAAATTCGCGCATCAGGCATCTTTACGGCACAGAATTTCCCCGTGCAGGACCGCGAACCAGCCGTCCTCCCGCCGGCCCCAGTCCCGCCAGGCCTCCGACACGGCCCGCAACCGCTCCACCGTCGCGTGACCTCCCCGCGTGGCCCGGTCGGCGTAGTCGGAGGCGAGGGTGCGGTCCGCCCACAGCCCGCTCCACCAGGCCCGCTCCTCGGGCGTGGCGAACGTCCAGGTGCTGGAGCCAGCCGTGACGTCCCGCAGGCCCGCGGCCCGCGCCCACGCCGCCAGCCGGCGCCCGGCGTCGGGTTCGCCGCCGTTGGCCCGGGCCACCCGCTCGTACAGGTCCAGCCAGTCCTCCAGGCCGGGCGCCTCCGGATACCAGGTCATCGCCGCGTAGTCCGCGTCCCGTACGGCGATGAACCCGCCCGGCCTCGTCACCCGGCGCATCTCGCGCAGCGCCCGCACGGGGTCGCCGACGTGCTGGAGCACCTGGTGCGCGTGGACCACGCAGAAGGTGTCGTCCGGGTAGTCCAGGGCGTGGACGTCGGCCACCGCGAAGTCGACGTTCGTCAGACCGCGGCCGGCCGCGGTGGCCCGGGCCTGTTCCAGGACGCCGGGGGCCCGGTCGACGCCGGTGACCCGGCCGTCGGGGACCAGTTCCGCCAGGTCGGCGGTGATGGTCCCGGGCCCGCAGCCGATGTCCAGGATCCGCATGTGGGGCTTCAGCACGCCGAGCAGGTAGGCCGCGGAGTTGGCGGCGGTCCGCCAGGTGTGCGACCGCAGCACCGACTCGTGGTGCCCGTGCGTGTAGACGGCGGTCTCCTGCGCTTTCGGCATGGCTGAACCCCTTCACCCTCGTCGGCGTCACCGGCCGGACCCATCCGCCGGTACGGCCCAACCGTACGCGGGCATACCGAATGATGAGACCCGGATTTCACCATGTGGACAACGACGGTGTGGGCGGAGGGGGTTGTCCCGCACGCCCTCAGCGGGTGGCCGGCAGGGGGCGGTAGACCGTCAGGGCCTCCGGGAGCTTCTCCAGGGTCATCTCGCCCGACACCGTCGTCACCTCACCGTCGTACGCCAGCGGGGTGTCCGGCGCGATGCCGGTCAGCCGCAGCCGGTCCACCTGGACCGCCGCGTGCCCGGGCGAGCGGGTCAGCGGGCCCGCGACCGCCGCCGTGAGCAGCCGCAGCGCGGGCCTGCCGTTGCCGTGCACCACCCGCACGTCCAGCAGGCCGTCCGCCAGATCGGTACGGCGGCCCGGTGTGAGGCCCATGCGGTGGTAGACGCCGTTGCCGACGAACAGCAGCCACAGGGGCCGCCGCTCACCGCGCAGCTCCACCTCCAGCGGATGCCGGCCGGCGCGCAGCACGCGCAGCGCGCCGAGCACCCCGGCCGGCCAGCCGCCGATCCGGCTCGACCAGCCGTCCCGCGCGCGCACCAGTTCCGGGTACACGCCCAGGCTCAGCGTGTTGAGGAACAGCCCCCGTGTCTCCGGGGTGGTGAACCGGGCCGCGTCCACCCGGACCGCCTCGCCGTACCGGACGGCCTGGGCCAGCTGGCGTTCGTCCTCCACGCCCAGGTCGTAGGCGAAGTGGTTGAGGGTGCCGCCCGGCAGCACCGCGAGCGGCAGATCGTGCCGCAGCGCGATCCCGGCCGCCGCGTTCACCGTGCCGTCGCCCCCGCACACCCCGAGCACCCGGGCGCGGGCCGCCGCCTTCTCCAGCTCCTCGCCGACCTCCTCCGGCGCGCACTCGACGATCTCCGCCCTCGGCAGCGCGTCGTGCAGCGCCCGCACCCGGTCCGCCGTCCCCGACGCCCGGTTGGCGACCACCACCAGGCCGTCGCCCTCGGGCAGCGCGGGGGCCGCGGCGCGCGGCCGGTCGGGGCGCCGGATCTGGGAGCGGGTCGGCACCAGGCGCCGCACCAGGAAGGCGGCGCCCGCGCCCAGTGCGGCCCCGGCCAGTACGTCGCTCGGGAAGTGCACCCCCGTGTACACCCGGGACATCGCCACCGAGAACGCCACCGGTGCCACCGCGGCGCCCCACGCCGGGGACTCCAGGGCGACGCCGGTGGCGAAGGCGGCGGCGGACGCCGCGTGGCCGGACGGGAAGGAGGTGGTGATGGGCTGCCGCTTCAGCTGCCGCACCAGCGGCACCGGGTCCAGCACCGGCCGGGCCCGGCGCACCGAGCGCTTGCCGAGCGTGTTGATCGTCAACGAGGCCAGGCCCAGCGAGACCAGTCCGCGGGCCGCCGCCCGGCGAGCCCGGGGCGTGCGGCTCGCGGCCATCGCGGCGGCCGTCGCGAACCACAGCACCCCGTGGTTCGCGCTGCGGCTCAGGCGGGGCAGGACGTGTTCGGCGCCGGGCCAGTGCCAGGCGGCGGCGGCGTTGAACACACGGCCGTCGAGGTTGAGCAGCGTGCGCAGCGGGGTGCGGGCGGCGGCCGCGGGGGCAGTCAGGTCCACGTCTGGGCTCATGGGGTCCGCTTACCCGGAAGCGCCCGCTTCTTGTCCTCGTCCCCGCCCGCCGACCGGGTGAGACAGGAAGACCCCGGCCGCCCCTGCTCCCCGTCCGGCCCGAACCGTCTGCCGGACACCCCCGCGCCCGGCCCGGGCCGGCACCGCCCGGCGGGCGAGACGCCGGGGACGACGGGACAGCCGACGGGTCCGTCACCGCGAGGAGGCTTTCGGGGGCCGGGGAGAGCCGGCCGGCGTACGCGCGGGCCGGTGCGGGAGCGGTGGCGCGCGGTCTCCGTGACGTCCGGCCCGCGACGGAGGGTGGGGTACGGGGTCCTCGTGCCGCTGTCCCCCGAGGGCCCGGAAGCGGGGCCCGAGACGGCGATGGTCCGCAGGAGCCTGCCACCAAGACCTGTCCGGCACCTCGACAACCGCACGCCACCGGAGCGGCCCCGCAGGCCCCCCGTGCCGGCCGGTGTTCCGGTCCGCCGCGTGGCCGGGCGGGCTCGGCGGACCCCCGCCCCCGCGGCGGTTCCGCTCACGGCCCATCGGGCGGCGGGCCGGGGGGGTGGATAAGGGTTTGCCCCGGACGGGGGGTGGCTCGGAGAATGCCTGGCCATGGGACATCTGGAAGCCGCGCACCTGGAGTACTACCTCCCCGACGGGAGGGCGCTGCTCGGCGACGTGTCCTTCCGGGTGGGCGAAGGGGCCGCCGTCGCCCTGGTCGGCCCGAACGGCGCGGGCAAGACCACCTTGCTGCGGCTGATCTCCGGAGAGCTGAAACCGCACGGCGGCAGTGTGACCGTCAGCGGCGGCCTCGGCGTCATGCGCCAGTTCGTCGGCTCCGTGCGGGACGAGACGACCGTGCGCGACCTGCTCGTCTCCGTCGCCCCGCCCCGCATCCGCGAGGCGGCGAAGACGGTCGACGAGGCCGAGCACGCCATCATGACCGTCGACGACGAGGCGGCCCAGCTCCGGTACGCGCAGGCCCTCGCCGACTGGGCCGAGGTCCGCGGCTACGAGGCCGAGACCCTGTGGGACATGTGCACCACCGCCGCGCTCGGCGTGCCGTACGAGCGCGCCCAGTGGCGGCAGGTGCGCACCCTCTCCGGCGGCGAGCAGAAGCGGCTCGTGCTGGAGGCGCTGCTGCGCGGCACCGACGAGGTGCTGCTGCTGGACGAGCCGGACAACTACCTCGACGTGCCCGGCAAGCGGTGGCTGGAGGAGCAGCTCAAGGAGACCCGGAAGACGGTCCTGTTCGTCTCCCACGACCGCGAACTCCTCGCCCGCGCCGCCGAGAAGATCGTCTCCGTCGAACCGGGCCCGGCCGGCGCCGACGCCTGGGTGCACGGCGGCGGCTTCGCCACCTACCACGACGCCCGCCGCGAACGCTTCGCCCGCTTCGAGGAGCTGCGCCGCCGCTGGGACGAGAAGCACGCCCAGCTGAAGAAGCTGGTGCTGACGCTCCGTCAGGCAGCCGCCGTCAGCCACGAGATGGCCTCCCGCTACCAGGCCGCCCAGACCCGCCTGCGCAAGTTCGAGGAGGCCGGCCCGCCGCCGGAGCCGCCCCGCGAGCAGGACATCACCATGCGGCTGAAGGGCGGCCGGACCGGCGTACGGGCCGTCACCTGCCAGGGACTCGAACTGACCGGGCTGATGAAGCCGTTCGACCTGGAGGTCTTCTACGGCGAACGAGTCGCCGTCCTCGGCTCCAACGGCTCCGGAAAGTCGCACTTCCTGCGACTCCTCGCCGGCGAGGACGTCGCCCACACGGGGCAGTGGAAGCTGGGCGCCCGGGTCGTACCCGGCCACTTCGCCCAGACCCACGCCCACCCCGAGCTCCAGGGCCGCACCCTCCTGGACATCCTCTGGAAGGAGCACGCCCAGGACCGGGGCGCCGCCATGTCCCGGCTGCGCCGCTACGAACTCACCCAGCAGGCCGAACAGACCTTCGACCGGCTCTCCGGCGGACAGCAGGCCCGCTTCCAGATCCTGCTGCTGGAGCTGGCCGGCGCCACCGCGCTGCTCCTGGACGAGCCCACCGACAACCTCGACCTGGAGTCCGCCGAGGCCCTCCAGGAGGGTCTGGAGGCGTTCCAGGGCACGGTCCTCGCGGTCACCCACGACCGCTGGTTCGCCCGCTCCTTCGACCGCTTCCTGGTCTTCGGCTCCGACGGCCGGGTCCGCGAGACGGCGGAACCGGTCTGGGACGAGCGGCGGGTGGACCGGGCCCGCTGACCCGGGCCCGCCCGCCGCGCCGCCCGGCCGGTCCGCGGCGCCGGGGCCGTCACCTCCAGCGCAGCAGCGCGCCCATGCCGCCCGCCGCGACCTCGTCGCCGGCCTCCTCCAGCACCGGCGTCAGCGAGACGACCGGCGCGTCCGTCACCACGGCCGCCCGCACCAGCGCGTCATCGGCGCGGGCCGGCCAGGCGTGCTCCTCGCCGATGCTCCTCAGCTCCGTACGGCGGGCCGCCAGCTGGTCCGGGTCCTCGCCGATCCAGACCTCGCGGTGGGTGTCCGGCGCGTCCGGACGGATCAGCAGCTCGGCCAGCCGGTGCTCGCGCGCCGCCTCGATCAGCTGCGGCACACCCTCGACCGCCGCGGCCCGCCGCTCCTCGTCCGGCGTCCGGGCGGCCCGGTACCGGTCCACGTCGGCCAGCACCCGCTCGCGGACGTGCCGGGCCCGGATGTCCTCCACCTCCCGCGGCAGCAGCCTGCTGCCGATGCCGTGCGCGGCCCGGACGGCCCGGTCCCGCAGCGGCTGGGGCAGCTGCTCGTGCACCGACCGGCACTCGCGCTCCTCCCCGCACAGGATCAGCAGATCGGCCCCGGTCTCGGCCTGACAGGCCGCGAGGGCCTCGGCGATCTCCCGGGCGTTGTGCTCCCAGGTGTTCTCCACCTTCAGCTGGAAGTGCCGCTCCGACCAGTCGGAGGCCTTCGCCCGGTGCATCGGCCACTGCCGGCTGCCCAGCACGTGCCCGGTCTCCTCCTGGAGCACCGCGCTGCGCAGCTCGAAGTCGGCACCGGTGCGGTCGACGTACGCCACCAGCGACACCGGGTCCTCCCCGGCCAGGTCCAGCAGCGGCGTGACGTGCGGCAGCGTGCCCCAGTGCACCAGGCCCTGCGGCGGGGCCCGGGTCAGCGGCACCTGGAGCACGATCTCGCCGTTGCGGGCGAAGACGGCCCGCCCGTACGGCTCCGGGCTGTGCCGCAGCGCGTCCACGGTGTCGTACACCGCCCGGCAGGTGGCCTCGTCGGCGCCCTGCTCGCGCAGTCGCCGGGCCACCGCCTCCGCCGTCAGGTGCCGCCGGTGCGCCATGTCCTCGTCGTGCTGCGACAGGTCGACGTAAGCGGAGGCCCAGGACCCCGGATGTTCGTACAGTGGACTCAGGAACGCGAGCTCCATGGATTCCTCCCGGAAATCGCTCGGGGGCAGTGCGTGCCGGGCGGGTACCCGTAGCCCATGAACGAACACGACGAGCGGGGCACCACCATGACCGGAGTCGACCCCAGCCGGCTGGACGACCAGCAGCTCATGAAGGAGCTGGAGACGATCCACCGCACGCGCCACGACACTCTCCTGTACGGCTCGAACGACGCACTGCGGGCCCACAACGAGCGCATGGCGCAGCTGGAGGGCGAGTACCTGCGCCGCAACCCCCGCCGCCTGGTGAGCGCCGCCCGCACCCGCGAGGGCGCCCGTGAGCGCGGCTGTGGCGAGGCGGCGGCTCCGGGCACCCCCGGCACCTGACGCCCCCACGGGACGCGGCACCCACACGAAAGGGCCGGCCCTGACGGGCCGGCCCCCTCACGTCCCGCGGCCGGTCAGCCGGCCTCACCGGCGAACACGTGCAGGAACGCGTCGCAGAACGCCTTCAGGTCGTCCGGCTTGCGACTGGTCACCAGCTGGTTGGAGCCGTGGTCGCAGATCTTGACCTGCTCGTCCACCCAGGTGCCGCCGGCGTTCCGGATGTCCGTGCGCAGACTCGGCCAGGAGGTGAGCACCCGGCCGCGTACGACGTCCGCCTCCACCAGCGTCCACGGCGCGTGGCAGATCGCGGCGACCGGACGGCCCCGCTCGAAGAAGTCCTTCACGAACGCGACGGCCTTCTCGTCCATCCGCAGGAAGTCCGGGTTGGCCACCCCGCCCGGCAGGACGAGACCGCCGAACGACCCGGCCGACGCCTCACCCACCACCTCGTCCACGGGGAACGTGTCCGCCTTGTCCAGGTGGTTGAACGCCTGGATCTTCCCGGACTGGGTCGACACCAGCACCGGCTGGTGCCCGGCACCGGAGGCCGCCTCCCACGGCTCGGTCAGCTCGACCTGCTCGACTCCCTCGGGTGCCACCAGAAACGCGATACGCATGATCCTCAGCTTCCTTTCACTCTCCGCAGTGCTGCCCGGTGGGCCCGGGCCCGGCCCTTGCGCGCCCGGGCCGCCCGCCGGCAGCGCATCAGTTCCTCCCCGTACGGCAGCAGCACACAGGCGCCGATCATGAGGCCGATGCCCGCCAGGTAGCCGGGCGACAGCGGGCGCCGGCGCGGTACCAGACGCCACACGTCCGGGTCCCCGCGCCCGCCGCGCAGCAGCGACCGCACCTGGTCGGCGTGCAGGCACATCAGCGAGGCGAGCCCGCCGAACGGCAGCGACTCCAGAAAGCTGTGGATGTGCTGCTCGACGGGCTTGACCTCACGGTCGCTGTGGACGGCGGTCCGCACGTCCCACAGGGCCGTCGCCTCGTGCACCGCCGCCGCGCCCAGCTGCACGGACAGCAGCAGCGGATTGACCTCGTAGCGCAGGGTGAGCGCGATGGGCAGGCCCACCTCGGCCATCATCAGCGAATGGATCAGGGACTCCTTCGTCCCCGCCGTCTCCTCGATCCGGGTCCGCCGGTGCATCGCCCAGTCGGCGAGCCCCGGCACGAACCAGCCGGGCAGCAGCCCGTACAGCAGGAACCGGGTGGTCGCGTCCCCCACGTCGACCGTGGCACCGCGCGCGACGCCGGCCGCCTGGTCCTGGCTCATGTGCCGCCCACCACCGCCTCGGCCAGCTGCTGCACGTTCTCGTACCGGCCGCCGTGCGGCAGCGCGGCCACCGCGTCGATCAGCCCGCCGGGCGCGTTGCCCCGGCGCAGCGCCCGGGCCAGCTCGCCCGGCTTCGCGGGGAAGGCGTGCCGGCTCAGGTGCCGGGCCAGCTCCAGCCGGGTCCGCTCCAGCGACGCCGGAGACCCCAGACCGCCCACGGGTCCGCTCCACACCTCCGGATCGTCGTCCGCGGCGGGCTCCGGGTCGTGCCACTCCTCGGCGCGCGTGGGATGGCCGGACCGGAGCAGCCCCTTCAGTTCGTGCTTCATCTCGTCGTCCCGGTGGACGCTCAGCCGGTCACTGCCTCGCTGCATGTCTCCCTCCAGAGGGTCGAAGGTCCGCACCGCGTACCCGGTACCGCACGTCCGACACGGGGTCGGCGCCGTCCGGCCACCGCCGGGCGGGATCACCCGGCGTGACGAAGCACTACTAGTGCTTCTGCCGGCCCGGCAGGAACTCCTGCACCTTCGCCTTCAGCCCCTGCTTGACCATCGAGCCCCGGTCGGCGTCGCCCTTGAGGATCGACGCGGCCGTGGCCTCCATCTGCTCCCAGCCGGCGTGCGGCGGGATCGGCGGGACGGCGGGGTCGGTGAGGAACTCGATCACCGCGGGTCCGTCCGCGTCCAGGGCGGCCCGCCAGCCCGCCTCCACGTCCTCCGGCTTCTCCACCCGGACCCCGGTCAGACCGAGCGACCGGGCGAACGCCGCGTACTGCACGTCCGGGATCGACTGCGACGGCAGGAACGACGGGGCGCCCTCCATGGCCCGCATCTCCCAGGTCACCTGGTTGAGGTCCTGGTTGTTCCACACGGCCACCACGAGCCGCGGATCCGACCAGCGGTCCTGGTACTTCGCCGCCGTGATCATCTCCGCCAGGCCGTTCATCTGCATCGCCCCGTCCCCGACCAGGGCGACCACCGGCCGGTCCGGGTGGGCGAACTTCGCCCCGATCGCGTACGGCACACCGGGGCCCATCGTCGCCAGCGTCCCCGACAGCGAACCGCGCATGCCCGGCCGCATCGTGATGTGCCGCGCGTACCAGTTGGCGACCGAACCGGAGTCGGAGGTGAGGATCGCGTTGTCCGGCAGCAGCGGGTCCAGTGCCCGGGCCACGTACTCCGGGTTGATCGGGTCGGCCGACAGCCCGGCCCGCCGTTCCATCGTCTCGTGCCAGCGCTTCACGTTCGCGCAGATCGTGTCGTGCCACTCGCGCCCGCGCCCGTCCGCCTGCAGCAGCGGGATCAGCCGCCGCAGCGTTTCCCGGGCGTCGCCGACCAGGTTCACCTCGTACGGGTAGCGCATGCCGATCATGTGCGGGTCGATGTCGATCTGCACCGCCCGCGCCTTGCCGAAGTCCGGCATGAACTGTGTGTACGGGAAGGACGAGCCGATCGTCAGCAGTGTGTCGCAGTCCCGCATCATCTCGTACGACGGCCGGCTGCCCAGCAGCCCGATCGGCCCGGTCACGTACGGCAGTTCGTCGCTCAGCACGTCCTTGCCGAGCAGCGCCTTCGCCACCCCCGCGCCGAGCATCTCGGCGATCTCGCGGACCTCGGCGACCGCGCCCGCGGCGCCCTGGCCGATCAGGATGGCCACCTTGTCGCCCGCGTTCAGCACGTCCGCCGCCCGGCGCAGCGCCTCGTCCGTCGGGGTCGCCGTGGAGTCGCTCATCCCCAGGCTGGAGGGCACCATCTTGAACTCGTGCGTCGGCGGGGAGTAGTCCAGCTCCTGCACGTCGCCGGGGATGATCAGCGCGGTCGGGCAGCGCCGGGCGTACGCCGTCCGGATCGCCCGGTCCAGCACGTTCGGCAGCTGCTCCGGCACGGTCACCGTCTCGACGAACTCCGAGGCGACGTCCTTGTACAGGGTGTGCAGGTCCACCTCCTGCTGGTACGAACCGCCCATCGCCGTCCGGTTGGTCTGCCCGACGATGGCCAGCACCGGCACATGGTCCAGCTTCGCGTCGTACAGGCCGTTGAGCAGATGGATGGCCCCCGGTCCGGACGTCGCCGCGCACACCCCGATCCGGCCGCTGAACTTCGCGTACCCGACCGCCTCGAACGCGGACATCTCCTCGTGCCGCGACTGGATGAACCGCGGCTGGTCCTCGGCACGGCCCCAGGCGGCGAGCAGCCCGTTGATGCCGTCACCCGGGTAGCCGAAAACCTGCTCCACCCCCCAGGCGCGCAGGCGCTCGAGGATGTGGTCCGAGACCTTGGTGCTCATGGAGAGACCTCCCGGTGCAGTGGGAAGCGGACGATCCGGTCAGTGACTACCGAGTGACCTGCGCGGGGGGCGGAAAACCTCGGGGCGGGTACGGGAGCGGGTTCCGGACGCCCGGTACGCGCCGTCGGCCGGACCGTCACCCGGCCGGCCCCGTGTGTCCCGCGAATGGGCTCCGGCCGCGCGCGGTGCGGCGGTGCGCGGGCTGTCATGGCAGCGAGGGCACGCCCCGTGTCCCTCCGTCACCCGGGCACCGCACGGTGCCGCCGACGCCGGTGTACGGCGGTCGCACCGCGCGCGGCCGGTACGCCGGTGGACGCCGTACCGCGTACCGGTGCCCGGCCGTCCCGCCGCCGCCCGTTGTCCGCCGCCCGCCGCCTGTCGTTCGCCGAGGAGCCCCGCCCATGCGCCGCACCGTCCGCGCCCTGTCCGCCGCCCTCGCCGCCGGTGCCGTGCTCGCCCTCACCGGCCCGGCCGCCGTCGCCGGCGCCGCCCCCGGCACCCGCACGGCCCCCGCGTCCTGCGACCCCGCCGGCGCACCGGTGCCGGTCGCGCTGTCCGCCGCCACCGGCCCCGCCGCCGCCCGGACCGCCGACGGCCCCTGCGCCTTCGCCCCCGGGACGCCGGGCGGGTCCTCGGCCGGCGGCCACCCCGTCACCCGGAGCGGCAAGGCCCCCACGGCTGCGGCCACGGCCTGCGGGGACGGCACACCGTGCGGCCCGGACAGCCCGCGGACCGCCGGGCGGGAGGGCGCGGAGGCCGGGCCGGGCGAAGGGTGGGAGGGCCTCGGGCCGGAGGGCATCGGGCCGGAGGGCCTCGGCCAAGGGGGCCTCGGCCAGGACGGTGCCGGCCGGGTCGGCGCGGGTGAGGTGGGGCCCGGACAGGTGCCCGGACCGGACGGCGGGGGACAGGACGGGGGCGGGGCGGGAGCCGGGCGGGACGGCACCGGGCAGGGCAGCGGTGGACGGCAGGACACCGGCAAGGACTCCGCCGGGCGGGACGGCACCGGCAAGGACTCCGCCGGGCGGGAGAGCGCCGGCAAGGACCCCGCCGGGACGGGCGAGGACTCCGCCGGGCAGGACGGTTCCGGGCGGGAGTGCGCGGGCGCGGGAGCCGGTGCGGGGGCGGGCTCCTGCGGTCATGACGGCGCCTGGTGCGCGGAGTCCGGGGACGGGGGCTGCCCGGACGGCCGTACCTGCCGCGCGTCCGAAACATCCGACACCTGCGCGCCCGCCGGCGTCCAGCACGGCGTGGAGGCGGGACAGGGCGGCACCTTCGGCGGCTCGGTCCCCGCACTGGCCGCCGGCGCCGCCCTCATCGCCGCCGCCTGCGCGGGTGCCGGCTACCGGCTGTCCGGTCACCGGCGGTTGCGGGGAGGCGCGCACGCGGGGATGTGATCCGGGCGACTTCCGGCGCCGCCCATGGAGGTCCGTCCGGCGGGTACACACCTCCCGAGGGCACCGACGGGGGACCTCACCGGAACCGCCCGCCGCACGAGCCGGTCCCGGACACCTCACGACGCGGCACGACACGGACGACGACACGGACACCCGCCCAGGCAGGTCGGAGATCCACACGGCACACGCGGACGGCCCGGCGGCCCCCGGCGACGGCACGGCCCGGAGCGGGCGGCACGACGGCACCACGGACTGCGCGGAGGCGGACATGCGGCGGACGGACCCCGGAGAAGGCCACGGTCCCGTCCGGTACGGCCCGCCGCTCCCCGGCGACGGCCTGCCCGTGCTCCCCGAACTCTCCGCCGTGCTCTCCGCCGCCGCGGGACGCGCCGACGCCCACCCCGTCGGCGGCGCCCCCGCCCTGCTGGAGGCGGCCTGCGGCTACTGGACCCGCCGCGGCCTGCCCTGCGTCCCCGACCAGGTGGCCGCCGGACCCGGCGCCCCCGCCCTGCTGCTCGCCCTGACCGCCGCGCTCGCCGGCGACGGCGCCGACGTCCTCGTACCCCGGCCCTGCCCCGCCTGGTGGGCCCCGTACGCCCGCGTCCTCGGCCGGCCCGCCTACCACGTGCCGACCCCGGCCGAGGGCGGCGGGGTCCCCGACCCGTACGCCCTGCTGGAGACCGTCCGCCGGGTCCGCGCCGAGGGAGGCGACCCGCGGCTGCTGGTGCTGTCCGTCGCCGACGACCCCACCGCCACCGTCACCCCGCCCGAACTGCTGCACGAGACCGTCGAGGCCGCCACCGCCGAGGGCCTGCACCTGGTCAGCGACGAGACCTGGCGGGACACCCTGCACGCCCCGCACGACACCGTCCTGCTCAGCCCCGCCGAGATGTGGCCCGAGCACGTCACCGTCGTCACCGACCTGGCCGGCTCCCTGCTGCCGCCCGGCTGGCCCGCCGCCGTCGCCCGCTTCCCGGCCACCGACGGCGGACGGCGCCTCCACGCGCGCGTGCTCGACATCCTCACCGCCCTCGCCGCCCGCCTCCCCGCACCGGTCGCGGCGGCCGCCGGCTACGCCCTGGACGAGCCCCCGCCCGTCGTCGAACGCCGCGAGGCCACCGTACGGCTGCACGCGCGCGTGGCCGCCGCCGCGCACGCCGCCGTCGTGGCCGCCGGCGCGCTCGCCCGGCCCCCGCAGGCCGGCCGGCACCTGTACGTCGACCTCGGCCCGCTGCGCGAACCGCTCGCCGCCCAGGGCGTCACCGACGCACAGGAACTGGAGGACCTCCTCGGCGCACGGCTCGGGATGCCCGCGCCCGGCGGCCACCGCTTCGGCGACGACCTCGCGGCGCTGCGCGTCCGGCTCGCCACCGGGCCGCTGCTGGGCGCCACGGACGAGGAACGCACGGAATGCCTCAGCTCACCCGAACCGTTGGAACTGCCACACGTGCACCGTGCGTTGATCTCCTTGAGGTCGGCCTTCGGCCATCTCCGCGACGACGCTCAGCGATGGGAGCCTCCTCGATGACGCAGCAGACGCAGCAGACGCAGGAGCCGGGCGCGGCCACGACGACGGCCGTGGCAGCCGGCGAACCCGCCGCGCCGGCCCCCCTCGCGCCCCCTTTCCCGCCCCTGGCCGAGCCCCGCCCGCTCGGCGAACAACGGGTCTGGCCGCGCACGTTCCACGACCGGCTCACCGCACCGCTGCCCGGCCTGAAGGCCCTCGCCCGCTTCGCCCGCGAAGGCGCCGTGCGCCCCGGGCCCGAGGGCCTCGCCGACATCCCGCGGCTGCCCTACGCCCCGGCCCCGCTGCCCCGCGTCGACACCCGCACCCTCGCCGTCACCTGGGCGGGGCACGCCAGCTGGATCGTCCGCATCGGCGGCCTGACCGTCCTCACCGACCCCGTCTGGTCCCGCCGCATCCTCGGCACCCCGGCCCGCATCACCCCCGTCGGCGTGCCCTGGGAGAGCCTGCCCCGCGTCGACGCCGTCGTCATCAGCCACAACCACTACGACCACCTGGACGCCCCCACCCTGCGCCGGCTCCCGCGCGACACCCCGGTGTTCGCGCCCGCCGGCCTCGGCCGCTGGTTCCGCCGCCGCCGGTTCACCCGCGTCACCGAACTCGACTGGTGGGAGGGCGCCGAACTGTCCGGCGTCCGCTTCGACTTCGTCCCCGCCCACCACTGGTCCAAGCGCACCCTCACCGACACCTGCCACAGCCTGTGGGGCGGCTGGGTCCTCACCGGCCCCGACGGGCAGCGCCTCTACTTCGCCGGCGACACCGGCTACGGCCACTGGTTCTCCCGCATCGGCCGCCGCTACCCCGGCATCGACCTCGCCCTGATGCCCATCGGCGCCTACGACCCCCGCTGGTGGCTCAGCGACGTCCACTGCGACCCCGAGGAAGCGGTGCAGGCCACCCTCGACCTCGGCGCCCGCCGCATGGCCCCCATGCACTGGGCCACGTTCGTCCTCGCCGCGGAACCGGTCCTGGAGCCGCTCACCAGGGTGCGGACGGCCTGGGAGAAGGCGGGGCTGGAGCGCGAGGACCTGTGGGACCTGCCGATCGGCGCCTCAAGAGTGCTCGACTGACACCGCGTCCCGGCGCGCCCTCACCCGGCGGCCCGGACCCGCCGCCACACACCGGGCGCCGCGCTGACCAGAACCGTCAGCACCACCGCGACCAGCACGCCCTCCCACGGCTCGGCGAACAGCGAACCCCCCAGTATCCCGATCACCTGGTAGGTGGCCGCCCAGGCGAGACAGGCGGGCAGGTTCCCGCGCGCGAACCGCCTCAGCGGCCACTCCGCCATCAGACAGGCCAGCATCACCGGTATCCGCCCGGCCGGCAGCAGCCGGGACAGCACCAGCACCGCGATCCCGTGCTCGGCCAGCTTCCCCCGCGCCTGCGCGAGCCGTTCCTCCGGCGCCCGCGACCGTATCGCCTCCAGCCACCGCGAGCCGTTCTTCGACCGCATCCCGCGCCGCCCCAGCCAGTACAGCGCCGCGTCCCCCAGGAACGCGGCCAGCGACGCCGTCAGGAACACCAACGCCAGCGAGAGCGGCGCCGTCTGATGGAACGCCACCACCGCCGCCGAACTCACCAGCGCGCCCGTCGGCACGACCGGCACCAGCGCCCCGATCAGCACCAGCAGGAACAACGACGGATAGCCCATCAGCTGCTGCGCCGGCCCGGGCGTCACCGCCCGCGACACGTCGGCGAGCCACGTCACCGCGCGACCTCCAGCCGCACGCTCTCCCCGTGCCCCAGCTTGTGCACCGCCACCCCCGGCGCGGCCACCGCCGCCAGCCGCACGAACTCGTCACCCGGCGCGTGGAACTCGTGCGGGCGCACCGCGTCCATGCCGATCGGCCAGTACGTCCCGTAGTGCACCGGCACCGCCAGCCGCGGCCCCAGCCGGGCCAGCGCGCCGGCCGCGCGGCCCGCGTCCAGATGGCCCTCCCCGAGGTACGGCCCCCAGCCGCCCACCGGCAGCAGCGCCACGTCCACCGGCCCCACTTGCTCGGCCATGTCGTCGAACAGCCCGGTGTCCCCGGCGAAGTACGTCCGGGCCTCGCCCTCGACGACGTAGCCCAGCGCGGGCGAGCGGTGCGGACCCACCGGCAGCCGCCGCCCGTCGTGCAGCGCCGGCACCACCCGCACCAGCAGCTCGCCGATGCGCACCTCGTCCCCGGGAACGACCTCGGTGATGCGCAGCTGTCGCAGCCGGCGCAGACCGGGCACCGCCCGTGGTGCGCCCCGGGGCACGAGCAGGCGCGTGCCCGGTTCGAGGCAGGCCAGCGACGGCAGGTGCAGATGGTCGGCGTGCAGGTGGGAGACGAGCGCCGCGTCCGCACGGCGGGCCCCGGGGGGCGGCACCGCACCCCGGCGGCGGCGCAGGTGCGCCAGCCGCCGGGCGAACAGGGGGTCGGTCAGCAGGCGTACGTTCGCATCCTCCAGCGCACAGGTGGCGTGCCCCCACCACGTGATCTCCACCGGCACCTTCTTCGCCTCCTTCACGCGACTCCCCGAAGCCTACGGGCAGGAGTAGGGTCGGCGGCGAAACCCGGAGGTGAGGGGGACGCCATGGGACAGCCGCGGGGTGCCTTCGGGGCGCTCACGACCGTGCGGGTCACCGCCATCGCCAGCCTCACGCCCCTGGAGGAGCTGGAGGCCGACCCCTTCCTGGTGGACTCGCGCAGCCAGCACGCGATGTGCGCCCGCTGGGCCGCCGAGCGCGGCCTGGTGGTCGCCCGGGAACTCCTCGTCGGCGGACTGCGTTTCGACCACTGCGCGCTCTGGGACGGGGTGCGGCCCGGGGTGGACGTGTTCGTCGCGCCCAGCCTCCGGGTGCTGCGCAGGGCCCTGTCGTCGGTGGAGGAGTTCACCGCCGAGTGCGCGCGCCGGGGCGTGCGCGTGGAGACGGTGGGGCGGGCCGAGCCCGCGTACGACGCGCAGATGAAGGCGCGGGTGCACCGCCGGCTGTCCATGCCGACGGCCGGCTACGACGGACGGTGACCCCGCCCCGGCCCCGCTCCCGACGACCCGCCGGGGCGGACGGCCGCGCGTGTGACAAGGTGGAGCCGGGCTCGATCGGGCCGGTGAAGCGAGAGGAGGCCCCCCGGCCACAGGGCGGGGGAGGGCCGGGACGTGAGGTGTGCGGGGCGTGGGCGGGGTGCGGTGGCGACGGATCGCCAGTCAGGTCGGGCGCAGCATCGCCGTATGGGCGGTCTCCACGGTCACCATGCTGGTCCTCGCCGCGATCCTGCCCGACTTCCGGCTCCAGTCCGCCGACGGTGACAGCGCCACCCGCATCGCCGTGGCCGCCGCGTGCGGTGCCGGCGCCTTCGGCATCCTCTCGGCCGTGGTCTGGCCGCTCCTGGTCCGCCTGCTGCTGCTCGTCCCCGCCCTCGTCCTCGGCCTGCTGGTCTTCTTCCTGAACGGCTCCCTGCTGCTGCTCGCCCTGCGCATCAATCCCTCCGGGCGCGGCGAGGCCGCGCCCGAGACCGCCGTCATCGTGGCCGCCGTGATGTCCGCCGTCGCCTCCGCCACCGGCGCGGCCCTCGCGGTGCGCGACGACGAGACCTACCGGCGCCGCCTGCACCGCCTCGCCACCCGTGGCAGACGGGACCACCCGCCCTGCCCCACCGCGCCCGGACTGCTGTGCGTGCAGCTCGACGGCGTCGGCCACGACGTCCTGGTCGACGCGGTCCGCAAGGGGCTGATGCCGACGGTGGGCCGCTGGCTGTCCGGCGGCGAGGGCGTACGGCCGGTGAGCGGGGGCGGGCGCACACCGCCGGCGGAGGGCGCCCCGCGACCGGCGGCCGGCCGGGTCCGGCCCACCCACCGCCTCACGCCCTGGCGCACCGACTGGTCCAGCCAGACCGGCGCCAGCCAGCTCGGCATCCTGCACGGCAGCACCTTCGACGTGCCGGCCTTCCGCTGGTACGAGAAGGACCGGGGCGAGGTGATGGTCTGCAACCGGCCGACGAGCGCCGCCGAACTGCAACGCCGGGCCATCCGGCACACCGGCGACGGCGGACTGCTCACCGTCGACGGCGCCAGCCGGGGCAACCTGTTCAGCGGCGGCGCAGGCGAGCAGGCCCTCGTCCTGTCCATCGCCACCCGCCGCCGCGGACCGGCGAACCGTTCCCGCGCCGGGTACTTCGCCTACTTCCGCGACCCGGCGGGCGCCGTCCGCACCGCGCTGTCGTTCGTCGCCGAGGTGGGCCGCGAGATCGGCCAGTCCACCCGCGCCCGTCTGCGCGCAGAGCGCCCGCGCGTCGGCCGGGGCGGCCTCTACCCGTTCGTCCGCGCCTTCGCCACCGTCGTCGAACGGGACGTCGTCGTGACCGCGGTCATGGGCGACATGCTCGCCGGCCGCACCGCCGTCTACGCCGACCTCGTCGCCTACGACGAGGTCGCCCACCACTCCGGCCCGCACAGCCGCGACGCCCAGAAGGTCCTGCAACGCCTCGACCGCTCCCTCGCCCTCCTCGAACGGGTCGCCGAACACGCCCCGCGCCCCTACCGGATCGTCGTCCTCTCCGACCACGGGCAGAGCCCCGGCGAAACGTTCCGCGCCCGCTACGGCCTCACCCTCGGCGACCTGGTCCGGGCCGGCTGCGGACTGCCCGTCCCGCGCCGGGCCCAGCGCACCCGCAGCGGCGCCGAGGCCCGCGCCGCCGTCCGCGCCGCCCTGGGCCGGCCGGTCGAGGAGAAGGGCGAGCACCACCGCCCCTCCCGCCGCTCCGAGCCGATCGTGCTGGCCTCCGGCAACCTCGGGCTCATCTCCTTCCCGGACGTCCCGCACCGCATGACCAAGGAGGAGATCGACGCCCGCCACCCCGCCCTGCTCACCACCCTCGCCAACCATCCCGGCATCGGCTTCCTCCTCGTGCGCAGCGAGGAGCACGACGGCGTCGTCCTCGGTGCCTACGGTGCCGAGATCCCCCTGGCCGAACTGGACGACGACGCCGGCCCGCTGGCCCGCTTCGGCCCCGGTGCCGCCGACGCCGTCCGCCGCACCCACTCCTTCCCGCACACCGCCGACATCATGGTGAACTCCGCCTACGACCCCGCCGACGGCGAAGTCCTCGCCTTCGAGGAACAGATCGGCTCGCACGGCGGGCTCGGCGGCGCCCAGTCCCACCCGTTCCTGCTCTCCCCGCACGAGCTGTCCGCACCGGCCGCGGACGGTGCGGAACTGACCGGCGCCGAGCACGTCCACCATGTGCTGCGCCGCTGGCTGAGCGAGCTGGACGGACCCCAGGTGCCGCTCACCGAGGCGGTGGAGGAGGAGCGGGCCGCCTGACATCCGGCCGAGCCCGCGGGGACGTCACCTGCCGTTCACGCCCCGTGGACCGGTCTTCGGAGTGCGACGGGCCCGGATGTGATCGGATAGGGGCATCCGGGAACCCCGGAACCGCGACACTCGCGAAAGGAAGCATCGTGGCAACCACGCGCACCGCGCACACCGTCTGGGAAGGCAACCTGCTCGAAGGCAACGGCATCGTCACCTTCGACTCCTCCGGCATCGGCCAGCAGCCGGTCACGTGGGCCTCGCGCGCCCAGGACGCGAACGGCAAGACCAGCCCCGAGGAGCTGATCGCCGCCGCCCACTCCAGCTGCTTCTCCATGGCCCTCTCGCACGCCCTGGCCGGCGCCGGCACCCCGCCCACCCGGCTGGAGACCAACGCCGACGTCACCTTCCAGCCCGGCGAGGGCATCACCGGCATCCACCTCACCGTGCGCGGCGAGGTGCCCGGCCTGGACGCGGACGGCTTCCGGTCCGCCGCCGAGGACGCCAAGAAGAACTGCCCGGTCAGCCAGGCCCTGACCGGTACGACGATCACCCTGACGGCCGAACTGGCCTGACGCCCGCCCGGCCCCGGCCGCCGCGCCCCTCCCCGGGGCGCGGCAGCCGGTCACGGGGGCGTTCCGGTGGGTGCGGCCGGCAGGGTGGCGCAGACCGCGCCCAGCACGCCCGCGTACGGCGTGCCGTAGTCGGTCAACCGCGCACGCAGCCGCTCCAGGCCGTCGCGGTACTCGGTCAGCAGGCCGGTGTCGCCGGTCCGCGCGGTGAACTCCAGCACCGCCGGCAGGAAGTCCGGCAGCTCCTCGCCGCTGCACTCCAGGCCGTGCCGGCGGTAGACGTCCTGGAAACGGACCAGGGACGTCCCGCGCCGCCCGGTGCCGCCCTCGTGCCACCGGCTCAGGTACAGGCTGTGCCGGTTCCCCAGGTCGAAGACCCGTACGTAGTGCGCGGCCAGCTCCCGCCGCGGGGTGACGGCCGCGTGGTCGGTGAACGCCCGCAGCTGCGGGGCGGCCTCGCGCAGCAGCGGCAGCCGGTCGATCAGGTCGTCGTCCGGGTAGGTCAGGCACAGGGCCGCCGCCTGGTAGAGCACCGCGTCCGAGGGCATCGGGCCTCCTTCGCGTCGTCGGCACGGGCCCGCCGGCCCCGCCGGGGCCGCACCCCCCGGGGCACTACTCAGAACCTAGGGGCGGGCCCGGGAACGCACCCGTCCGCAGACCCGTACGGGTCACGCCGGACCGGGGGCGGCACCAGCGGGCCCCCTACGGGCCGCCCGGGACTCACAGGCTCTCGCGGTGCTCCCGCAGCAGCTTCAGCGTGCGCTGGGCGGACGCGGCCCGGGCCGTCATGTGGTCCAGCACCTCCAGGTGCGCGGCCACCTCCTGGCGCGAGTCCAGATACAGGGCGCCCGTCAGGTACTCGGTGAACACCATGTCCGGCAGCTCCGGCTCGGCGAACCGGAACAGTGTGAACGGCGCGTACGTCCCCGGGTGCGGGCCCGCCGCGAACTCGGCGATCTGGAGCGTGACCCGGTCCCGCCCGGCGTACTCCAGCAGCCGGTCCAGCTGGTCGCGCAGCACCTCGGGCCGTACGCTCACCGGGCGCCTGAGCACCGTCTCGTCCATGATGACCCACAGGTGGGGCGGGTCCTCCCGCTCCAGCAGCCGCTGCCGCTCCATGCGCAGCGACACGTGCCGTTCGACCGTCCCCGGCGCACTCTGCCCGATCGTCCCCGCCTCCAGCACCGCGCGCGCGTACTCCTCGGTCTGCAGCAGACCGGGCACGAAGTGCGGTTCGTAGGAGCGGATGACCCGGGCGGCGCCCTCCAGGCTGACGTACAGGCTGAACCAGTCCGGCAGCACGTCGTGGAACCGCTGCCACCAGCCCGGCTGGTTCGCCTCCTCGGCCAGCCGCACGAACGCGTCGGCCTCCTCCTCGGGCACCCCGTAGGTGGTCACCAGCACCTGCACGTAGGGGATCTTCAACGCGACCTCGGCCATCTCCATCCGCCGTACCGTCGCCGACGCCACCCGCAGGACCCGGGCGGCCTCCTCACGACTGAGGCCCGCCGCCTCCCGCAGTTCCTGCAACCGTTTGCCCAGCACCACCTGGCCCACGGTGGGCGCAGCCCGCCGCTCACTCACCGCCACGCCCTCCCCTGCGCACCGATTTCACGCGGGGAGCAGTCTGTCACGTGTCGCCGTCTCGCACACGTGCCCGAGGCAAGAGTCTTCAACCCGCCTGGGTGTGCAGGTACTTCGCGGTCGCCGGGTCCGCCGGCAGGAACGTCTCGATGGCGAGTTCGGCGACCGTGACGTCCATCGGCGTGTTGAACGTGGAGATCGAGGACACGAACGACAGGGTCCGCCCGGCGTGCTCGATGCGCAGCGGCAGCGCGAAGTACGGCACCGGCTCGGCCGGTTCGCCGCCGGCCGGCTCCTCGGGCACCGGATAGGCCGCCACCTCCTCGTACAGGGCGCGCAGCCGCTCCGAGCGGTGCAGGGCGATCTCCCGCTCCATCTGGGCCAGCAGATGCCCGCGCCACTCCCGCAGGTTCCGGATGCGCGGCGCCAGCCCCCGCGGGTGCAGGGTCAGCCGCATCGCGTTCGGCGCCGGGACCATCAGCTCCTCCGGCACGCCCTCCAGCAGCAGGGCGATGCCCCGGTTCGCGGCGACCACCGTGTACCCGGCGTCGACCACCAGCGCCGGGTACGGCTCGTAGCCCCGGATGAGCCGCTCCATGCCGTCGCGCAGCGCGTCCAGCGCCGGGTCGTCCAGCGGGGTCTCCGGATAGCGCGGCGCGTAACCGGCCGCCAGCAGCAGGGCGTTGCGCTCCCGCACCGGCACGTCGAGCTGCTCGGCGAGCCGCAGCACCATCTCCTCGCTGGGCCGGGACCGGCCGGTCTCGACGAAGCTGATGTGCCGCGCGGAGGAGTCGGCGCGCAGCGCCAGGTCCAGCTGCGAGATCCGCCGCCGCTCCCGCCAGGCGCGCAACAGCGGGCCGACGCCCTTGCCGGTGACGCCGGTGGGGGCGGTGGATGCCGTGGGAGCGGTGGGAGCGGGCACGGGGAGAGGCATGCCGCCGACCCTAGTCGAGCGCGGGGCGGGGCAACGAGCCGATCGCGCCCGGACCGCGCCGGTGTGCCGGGCCCCTCGCCGGCGTGGCACGCTGAACCCGTACCCGCCACGCCCCCGCAGGGGGCACGCAGCGAAGGGAGCCCCGGCCATGGCCGTCGAACCGCTGTCGCAGAAGGAGATCGAGGACCGGCTGGCCGAACTGCCCGGCTGGTCGGTGGACGGCGACCGCCTCACCCGGTCCTACCGGCTGGGCTCCCACTTCGCGGCGGCGGCCCTCGTCGTGCACATCGCCGGCATCCAGGACGAGCTGGACCACCACTCCGACCTGACCCTCGGCTACGACACCGTCTCCCTCAGCGTGCACACCCACAGCGCGGGCGGCGCCGTCACCGCGAAGGACTTCGCCCTCGCCCGCAAGGTGGAGGACATCGCCCCAGGTCACGGAGCACACTGAGCGATGTGCTCGACTACGACAAGGAAGCCGGCGCCTACGACGCCTCGCGCGGCGGCGAGGCCCGCGCCCACGAGGCCGCCCAGGCCGTCCTCGGCCTGATACCCGAAGCTCCGGGCCGTCTCCTCGACGTCGCCTGCGGCACCGGGATCGTCACCCGGCGGCTCGCCGCCGCGCGCCCGGGGCTGCGGGTGACCGGCGCGGACCTCAGCCCCGCCATGGTCCGCAGGGCGTCGGCCCGGCTGCCCGGCGCGGTCGTACGGGCGGACAGCCGCCGACTGCCGTTCCCCAGCGGCGCGTTCGACGCGGTCACCACCATCTGGCTGCTGCACCTGCTGCACGATCCCGAGGACGTGAGCGCGGTCGTCGGCGAGTGCGCCCGCGTGCTGCGGCCCGGCGGGGTGTACGTCACCACGGTCGACAAGGCCGCCGCGCACGACGTCGGCAGCGACATCGACGCCGTCCTCGCCGCCCGCCCGCGCCGTCCCGCCGCCGACGCCCCGCGAACCGTCACCGCCCACGCCGCCCGGCACGGACTCGCACCCGCCGGACACGGCTCCTTCCGCGGCGCCGGGCAGGGCCGCAGCCCCCGCACCACCATCGCCGACCTGCGCCGCGGCTGGTTCACCCTGCTGCCGCCCGGGGAACCGCGCACCGAGGAGTTCGCCTCCCGCCTGGCCGCACTCCCCGGCCAGGACCGCCCGCGCCCCGACCCGCGCTTCAGCCTGAGGGCCTTCCGCAAGCCGGCGCCGGCTCCTCCCGGGACACCGTGAACCGGGCGCGCGTCCTGCCCGCCTCAGCGCGACGACCGGCGGGGCCACGGCGGTCAGGCCGGGCCACCGCTGCCGTACGGGGCGTAGAGATCGAGCGGCCGGACCCGGGAGGCGTGCAGCCGCTGGGCGGCCACCTGCCCCACCCAGGCCGCGATCGCCCGGCCGAACGCGGGGCCCGCCGCGCACGTCGCGCGCACGCCGCCGGCGTCGAACTCCCCGGCCCGCCCGGCCGGCCAGTGCGCCGTGCCCGAGGGTCTCGATGACGGCGGGCCGGCGGCCGGGCACACGCGGGTCCAGGGCGGCGGTGCCGGTGGGCACGATCCAGAGGCGGTCGACGCGCCGGCCCTCCTCGGTCAGGCGGGTGCCGGCGTCGAAGGCGACCTCGCGGGCGAGGCGCATCGGCGGGGGGCGCTGCCCGGCCGGCAGCGCCGCGGTCATGGCGGCGGAGGCGTCGCGGAGGCTCCCTTCCTCGCTCGCCGCCTCCAGGCCGGCCGCGCCCGCCGCCCGTCACCAGGGGCCGCACGGACCCGGACGGGGGCGCTTCGGCCCCGGCACGACAGGACGGGAAGGGCGTCACCCGCTTCTCGCGGATCATGATTGCGCGGTGCGCGGCTGCCGGCCGCTTCCCCGCGTCTGCAAACGCGTCCTTCCCGCCACCACCAGGACACCACGGGAACCGACGTCGCACCAGTGCCGCGGGGTCAGCCGGTCACGCAGGCCCGGCCGTCCAGGGTGAACGCCGCCGGCCTGGTGTTCGCGCCCGACCAGCTGCCCGTGAAGCCGAAGGCGACCGAGGAGCCGGCCGTCACGGTGCCGTTCCAGCTCGCGTTCTTCGCCGTCACCGCCGGACCCGACTGCGTGTGGTCGGCGTTCCACAGGTTCGTGATCCGCTGGCCGTCCGGGAACGTCCAGCCGAGGGACCAGCCGTTCCAGGCCGTCGTGCCGGTGTTGGTCAGCCGTACGTCCGCCTGGAAGCCGTCGGCCCACTGGTTGGTGACCTTGTAGGTGACCGCGCAGGCGCCGGACGGAGGCGGATCCGTACCGCCGGGGCCGGAGGTGTCGCCGTACACGACGCCCCGGCCGTTGGTCGCGACGTACACCCGGCCGTACACCCGCGGGTCGCCGGTGATCGCCGCGCCCGTCCGGCCCCACTGGTGGGCGTCGTCGTTGATGCGGGTCCAGCTCGCCCCCTCGTCCGTGGAGCGGAAGATACCCCGCACCGACCCGATCTTCGCGCTGGTGTAGAGGGTCTGGTACGACGCTCCCGGCGCGGCCTTGCCGAAGCCGATCGTGTCGGCCTGCTCGACGTTCGGCAGCCGGGCGAAGTGCGCGCCGCCGTCCGTGGAGTGCCACAGGCCGTACGCGCCGTCCGTCGCCCCGCCGGCCAGCCAGATGTCGCCCTTCGTGCCGGGCAGCGCCTTGAAGCGCACGCTGTCCCCGCTCGGCAGACCCGCCGCGAGGGAGGCCGTGAAGGTCGCGCCGCCGTCCGTGCTGACGTAGAAGGTCCCGGACTTGAAGCCGTAGAAGGTCTTCGGGTCGACGCGGTCCGACTCGACGAGCGCGCCGGCCGGGATGCCGCTCGACGCCGACCAGGACGTGCCGAAGCCCGTCGCGTACCGCACGCCGGTGCCGGCCGGGCTCCACACGAACCGGCTGCCGTCGGCCGCCGCGGCCACCGTGCCGCCGCCCGAGACGCCCGGGGGATCGGTCCCGGCGAACCAGTGGGCGCCGTTGTCCGTGGAGAACGCGATGTGCGGGCCCGGGTCCAGGTCACCGGCCCGGACCACCGTGGCGGGGTCCGCCTCCGCGAAGTCCACGCTGGTGGTCGTCGTGAAGGTGGGGGAGGTGTACATCATCGACGGCACCTCGGTCAGGTCCGTGTGCCGGAAGCCGCCGATGTCGCCGAGCGCGCTGAACAGCCGGGCGTCACCGGAGGGCGGCGCCGCGAGGTCGTTGACCGCCGTCTCCTCCAGGCCCCGCACCATCGGCTTCACCGTGAACCGGCCGCCGCTGTCCCACGCGGTGAGGTTCTCGGTGCCGTAGAGCGTGGCGCCCGTCCCGTACATCATCCGGGAGGAGTCGAACGGGTCGATCTCCAGGGCCTCCGTCATCCACCCCAGTTTCGGCGTCTGTTCGGGCGGGGAGGGGTTCGCGCCGAAGGTCAGCCAGGGGGAGGAGGACACGTCGATGGTGTACCGGTTCGAGCGGTCCGGGTACGACGTGTAGTCCCAGGCCCTCGTCCAGGTGGCGCCGCTGTCGGTGGAGCGGAAGAGCTGGGTGTCCGGCCACCAGGAGCTGTACGCGGTCGCCATCACGGTGGACGGGTGCCGGCGGTCGACCGTCAGCCCGCTGAAGCCGTAGGAGGTGTCCGCCTCCGCGACCGGGCTGATGTCCGTCCAGGTGCCGGTGGCCGTCGCGTACCGCCACAGCCGGCCCTTGCCGCCGTCGTAGGGACCGCCCTTGTCGCTGTAGGCGAGGTACAGGAACCCGTTCTCCGCGTCCAGCACGCCCTTGTGCGCGAGGTACCCGGTCGGCTGGCCGGCCAGCCGGGTCCAGGTGGCGCCCGCGTCCGTCGAGCGGTAGACCGCGTTGTCCTGGTCGGCGACCCCGACGTAGAGGGTCTTCGTCGCGCTCCCGGAGGTCCCCGTGGACTCGTCGAAGGTGACCCAGACGATGCCCTGGTTGTCGCTCGCGTACCCGCTCGTGTCGCCCGGGTCCTGCCGGTAGGTGCCGGGGTTGGGGAAGCTCGTCACCTGCGACCAGGTCGCCCCCGAGTCCGTCGAGCGCCACAGGCCCCTGCCGCTGGGCGCGCCCAGGTACAGCACGCTGTCGCGGTTCGGGTCGACCGCCAGCCGTTCGCCCATGCCCCGGCCGGGCATGTTGCCGCCCAGCTTGAAGGGCAGGTCGGCCGTGCGCCAGCTGGCGCCCCGGTCGGCGGAGCGCAGCACCGCGCCGTTCGTCGGGTCCCAGCCGTTGGTGTACGTCCCGACGGCCGCGTACACCTTGTCGGGGTCGACCGGGTCGGAGGCCAGGCTCACCACGCCGGTGTGGCCCCATTCGTTCCAGCCGACCGAGTCCAGCAGCGGCGTCCACGTCTTCGTCCGCTGCTGCCAGCGGTAGGCGCCGCCGATGTCGGTGCGGGCGTAGACCAGGTCCTTCTCGGAGCGGTTGAAGACGATCCCGGGGACGAAGCCGCCGCCGTCGATCCGGGCGTTCTTCCAGGTGTAGGTGTCCGCCGCGAGGGCCGTGCGCGGGGCGGGGCCGGCGAGTGCGGGCGGGGTGCCGGACAGCAGGCCGGCGGCGAGGGCCAGCACGGCGGTGAGGATGCGGGTTCTCCGCATGGCGGGGTCCTCCCATGACGGGGGGCGGCCCCCGGTGGGAAGGGGGCCGCCCGTGCAAAGGTGCCGGTCTATTCCAGGAGCTCGGCGTAGGAGCCCATGGCCAGGGCGATGTCCGCCTGGGCCCAGAAGCGGTGGTACGTGAAGACGGGCGCGGCGCCGCCCTTGAGGTAGGCCTCGACCTTCGACCAGTTCGGGTCGCTCTTGTAGAAGGAGCGGAGCGAGGCGAACGTGGACGACGCGTTGATCGCGTCGCCGTTCGGCATCGTGCCGGTCCAGCCGCTCGGCACGTACACGCTGTCGCCGAACCGGCTGTAGTCGGTACGGGTCTCCGGGACGGCGATGCCGAGGCTGTCCTGGTAGTTGTTCCACATGCCGTCCAGCAGCGCCTTCGCCGTGGACTTGGCGGCGCTGTCACCGGACTTGGCGGCGTAGTACGTCAGCGTCTTGGCGTAGGAGGCGGCCACGCCGACGTCGTCGGTGTAGTCCGCGACGGTGACGTGGAGTGAGCTGTTGCTGCCGGGACTCGACGCGTTCCAGGTGTCGGGCTGGCCCGACCACTGGAGGGTGGAGGGGATGCGGTAGGTGCCGTCCGGGTTGATCGTGGTCTTGGACAGCGCCCACTTGACCCACTTGTCGAGGATCGCCTTCGCCGAGGCGTTCCCGGTCTGCTGGTAGTACTCGGCGACCCGCTCCATCGACCACGCCTGGAACCCGAACCACTGGTTGGACGGCGGGTCGTGGTAGACGGGCTGCCAGTCGTAGTACATGCCGTAGAAGGTGGACGCGCCGGCCGGCGGGGCGGCGTACCGGCCCTGCCAGCTGTTGGTCGCGCCGCCCGCGATGGCGCCCTCGGACGACTGGAGCCACTGGTAGAACTCCAGCTGCCGCTGGAGCGACTTGCCCCAGTCCGCCGCGCCCGTGGCCGACTTGGGCTTCAGGTCGGCGACCGAGCTGAGCGCGTACGCGGCGAGGGGGTTCTGGTAGCCGCCGTGGACATGGCTGGAGCCGATCCGCCAGGCCCAGCCGGCGGAGGTGTCGGTGGCGCCGCCCCAGGCGTAGTACCAGGACAGCAGGTAGTGCGAGGCGTCCTTGCCGGTGCCGGCCGGGCAGGACGGGCTCGTGCAGTTGCCGATCTTCTTGAAGTACTTGTCGTACATCGCGTACCGCAGGTAGTCGCCCATCTTGGCGGCCTTGGCGACCGTCGCGGACACGTCGGAGCTCTTGCCCTGCGCCTTCGCCCACACGTCCGCCCAGTACGCGGCCTGCACGGCGCGGGAGTCCGCGTCCGGGGCGTCGGTGTACTTCCACTGCTTGGCGTAGGAGGAGTCGCCGGTGAACAGGTCCAGGTAGCCGTTCTTGCCGCCGTACTTGAAGGCGTCGCAGGTCGGCTGCGGGACCGTCTCCCAGACGGACTCCTGCGAGCCGCGCTGGAAGGTGTTGATGTACGACGGCCCGGTGGCCGTCGGACCGGCCTCGCACTTGCCGGGCTCGTTGCCGTAGCCGTAGACGTTGTCCACGTCCTCGATCCAGTGCATGCCGTAGACGTCGTCCGTGCCGTACGCCGACTTCAGCTCACCGGCGATCGGGTCCGGGCCGACCGACACCGACGAGTCGAGCTTCGCCGGGTACTCGTTCGGGGTGTCCAGCTCGGGCGCGTACGTGGCCGGCTTGGAGGCGTTGTAGAAGGAGTTCGTCGGCTGGTCGGCGTGGGTGGGGATCATGTACTTCTCCATGAGGTCCCACGCGCCGTTGAACTTCGACCAGTCGCCGGTCACCTTGCCGTACATCGCCTGGAGCCACAGCAGGTAGCTGTACGCCTCCGAGGTGGTCTCGTGACCCTGGTCCGGGGCCTCGACGATCAGCGTCTCCACCGCGTGGTACGGGATGCCCTCGGGGGAGAAGTAGCCGTTCGCCGGGTTGGTGATCTTCCCGTACAGGTCGAGGAAACGGGCGTCGTACGCCTTCGACGCGGGCAGCTCCGTCACCGTCACCGTCGCCTTGGTGTGGCCGGTGGCCGACGCGGTGAAGGTCGCGCTGCCGGTGCCGGAGGAGTCCGCCGTCACGGTCACCGTCTGCGCGGTGTTCCAGTCCGACGGGGTGAAGGTCAGCGAGGAACCACCCGTCACGGACAGGCCGGTGTTGCCGCTCGTGCGGCTCGTGCTCACCGTCACGTTCGCGCTCGGCTGTGTCGACAGCTTCACCGAGAACGTGCCCGACTTCCCTTGCTGGACGCCGAGTTGGGAGGGCGAGGCGACCACGGCGGGCCCGGAGGCGACCGTGATGCCGACCGGGGTGGAGGCGGCGGACGCGCCCAGGCTGTCGTACGCCTTCGCCACCAGGGAATGACTGCCCACGGTCAAACTGGAGACCGAGAGCGAGTACGGCGCGCTGGTGTCCGTGCCCAGCAGCGTGGTGTCGTCGTAGAACTCCACCTTGCCGATGGTCGCGTTGTCGGCCGCCGCCGCGGTCGCGGCCAGCGGCACCGCCTCGCCCTGCGAGTACACCGCGCCCGCGCTCGGGCTGGTCAGCACGGTCACCGGCGGCTGGTGCGCGCCGGCGCAGGTGGTGCCGTTGACGGCGAAGGACGTGGGGGCGGCGTTGGAGCCGCTGTAGGTGAACTGGGCGCCGGTGGAGACGGCGGCACCCGTCGCGATCGTGCCGTTGTACGAGGCGTTCTTCACGGTGACCGTCTGGCCCGACTGGGACCAGGTGCCGTTCCAGCCGTTGGACAGCTTCTGGTTGCCGCTGTAGGCGTACGTCAGCGTCCAGCCGTTGATGGCGTCGGTACCGCGGTTGGTGATCGTGAGGTCGGCGGTGAAGCCGGAACCCCAGTCGTTGGTCTTGTAGTCGACACTGCACTGCACCGACGCGGCGTGCGCGGCCGGAGTGCCGGTGGCGAGCATCGTCAACGGCAGGGCGAACGCGGCGGCCACCGCGGTCCACAGCCGGCGCACGGCTCTGCGCTTACGTCCGGGATCCATGTGCTGGTTCCTCCTTGCGGGCGGGCGGCTCGGGGGAGGTCAAGGCTTGAACCAGTGGGAGCGCTCCCATAGTGGGGATGGGGCCCGGAGCGGTCAAGGTGCTTGAAGAGTCGAAAAGATTCGACGGGCCGGCTGAGGAAAAGTCAGGCGGCTCCCCTGGGCAGAGCCGCCACTTGGCGCTACCTTCACTCGCACCAGTGGGAGCGGTTCCGTTCAGTCGACGCGTCCGTCACGACGCGCCAAGCTGCAAGGAGTCGCTCATGCGACACCCCCCGCGTTCAGCACTTTTAGCCGTCACCGGTGCGGTCGCGCTCGTCGGGAGCGTGGTCGTGCCGGTGGTGGCGGCCCAGGGAGCCACGCCCGCCTGCACGGTGGAGTACACCGTCACCAGCCAGTGGGACAGCGGCTTCCAGGGCTCGGTGAAGGTCACCAACAACCGGACCGCGCTGAGCGGCTGGAAGCTCACCTTCGACTTCGCCGGCGGACAGAAGGTCAGCCAGGGCTGGAACGCCAAGTGGTCCCAGTCCGGCGGCACCGTCACCGCGGCCGGCGAGGACTGGAACGGCACGCTCGGCACCGGTGCGAGCGTCAGCGCCGGCTTCCTCGCCTCCTGGTCGGGGAGCAACCCCGCGCCGGCCGTGTTCAAGCTCAACGGCACGACCTGCAACGTCGACTCGGAGCCGACCACCCCGCCGCCGACGACCCCGCCGCCGTCCGGCGGTACCCCGCCCGCGCTGCGGGTCTCCGGCAACAAGCTCGTGGACGCCGGCGGCACCACCCGCCGCCTGCTCGGCGTCAACCGCTCCGGTGGCGAGTTCATGTGCGTGCAGGGCTACGGCATCTGGGACGGACCGGTGGACGACGCGGCGGTCAAGGCGATCGCCGACTGGAAGGCCAACGCGGTCCGCATCCCGCTGAACGAGGAGTGCTGGCTGGGCCTGTCCGACGTCAAGCCCGAGTACGGCGGTGCCAACTACGTCTCCGCCGTCAAGGAACTGGTGGCCCGCGTCGAGGCGCACGGCATGACCCCGATCCTCGAACTGCACTGGTCCTACGGCCAGTACACCGGGAACTCGGCCGGCTGCACCGACGTGCACGCCACCTGCCAGAAGCCGATGCCCGACATGCGGTACTCCCCGTCGTTCTGGTCGTCGGTGGCGAGCACCTTCAAGGACGACCAGGCGGCCGTGTTCGACCTGTTCAACGAGCCGTATCCGGACCGGGCGGCCTCCAGCGCCGCGGACGCCTGGACGTGCTGGCGGGACGGGGGCACGTGCCCCGGGATCTCCTACGAGGTCGCCGGCATGCAGGACCTCGTGGACAGCGTCCGGGCCACCGGCGCCAGGAACGTCGTCATGGCCGGCGGCCTGGCGTACTCGAACGACCTCAGCCAGTGGAACGCGTACAAACCGACCGACCCGGCGGGCAATCTCGCCGCCGCGTACCACGTGTACAACTTCAACTCCTGCGCGAGCGAGAGCTGCTGGAACTCCACCCTCGCCCCGGTGGCCTCCCAGGTGCCCCTGGTGGCCGGGGAGATCGGCGAGAACACCTGCTCGCACGGGTTCACCGACCGGGTCATGAAGTGGTTCGACGACCACGACCTGTCCTACCTCGGCTGGACCTGGAACACCTGGGACTGCTCCTCCGGGCCGTCCCTGATCTCCGCCTACGACGGCACTCCCACCGCGTACGGCGCCGGGCTGCGTGACCACCTGCGCGCCCTCAACCCGTAGACCCATCCCGTAGATCCCACGGAACCCCGAAGGAACCCGCACTCATGAGTCGTACCAAGACAACACTCCTGGTGGCCCTGGGCCTCCTCGCCGGCGCCTCCGGAACGGCGTTCGCGGCCCTGCCCGGCGGCTCGGGCGCCGCCGTCGCCGCCGTGCCCTGCGCCGTCGACTACAAGATCCAGAGCCAGTGGGACACCGGCTTCACGGCCGCCGTCACCCTCACCAACAACGGCGCCGCCAAGTCGGCGTGGTCGCTGAAGTGGTCGTACGGCGGCACCCAGAAGGTCACGAACGGCTGGAACGCGAAGATCAGCCAGAGCGGCACCGCGGTCACCGCGGCCAACGAGAGCTACAACGGCTCGCTCGCGACCGGCGGCACGGTCAGCTTCGGCTTCAACGGCACGTTCAGCGGCACCAACTCCGTCCCCGCCACCTTCACGCTCGACGGCGTCACCTGCAACGTCGACGGCGGCAGCGGCGGCAGTGGCGGCGGAACCGGCGGCGGCACCGGTGGGGACACCGGCGGCGGGACCGGTGGCGGAACCGGCGGAGACACCGGTGGGAGCACGGGCGGCGGGGGCGGTGACGGAGGCACCGGCAACCGCGTCGACAACCCCTACGCCGGGGCCAAGGGCTACGTGAACCCGGAGTGGTCCGCGCACGCCGCCGCCGAACCGGGCGGCAGCCGCATCGCCAACCAGCCCACCGCCGTGTGGCTGGACCGGATCGCCACCATCAACGGCGTGAACGGCGGGATGGGCCTGCGCGCCCACCTGGACGAGGCGCTGAAACAGAAGGGCTCGGGCGAACTCGTCGTCCAGCTCGTCATCTACGACCTCCCGGGCCGCGACTGCTCCGCCCTCGCCTCCAACGGCGAACTGGGCCCGAACGACATCGACAAGTACAAGAGCCAGTACATCGACCCGATCGCGTCGATCCTGTCCGACGCCAAGTACGCGGGCCTGCGCATCGCCACCGTCATCGAGCCGGACTCCCTGCCCAACCTGGTCACCAACGCGGGCGGCACCGCGGGCAGCACCGACGCCTGCGCGACCATGAAGGCCAACGGCAACTACGAGAAGGGCGTCAGCTACGCCCTCGACAAGCTGGGCGCCATCCCGAACGTCTACAACTACATCGACGCCGGCCACCACGCCTGGCTCGGCTGGGACTCCAACTTCGGGCCCACCGTCCAGGAGTTCTACAAGGTCGCCACCACCAACGGCGCGAGCGTCAACGACGTGACGGGCTTCATCGTCAACACCGCCAACTACAGCGCCACCAAGGAGCCGTACTTCAAGGTCACCGACAGCGTCAACGGGCAGACCGTGCGCCAGTCGAAGTGGGTCGACTGGAACCAGTACGTGGACGAGCAGTCCTTCGCCCAGGCACTGCGCGACAAGCTCGTCGCGTCCGGGTTCAACAGCAACCTCGGCATGCTGATCGACACCTCCCGCAACGGCTGGGGCGGCTCCGCACGGCCCACCAAGTCCGGCCCGCTGACCTCCGTCGACGACTACGTCAACGGCGGCCGCATCGACCGGCGCATCCACGCCGGCAACTGGTGCAACCAGAACGGTGCCGGCCTCGGCGAACGGCCGACCGCCGCCCCGGCGGCCGGGATCGACGCCTACGTGTGGGTCAAGCCCCCGGGGGAGTCGGACGGAGCCAGCTCCGCCGTCTCCAACGACGAGGGCAAGGGCTTCGACCGGATGTGCGACCCGACCTACGGCGGCAACGCCCGCAACGGCAACAACCCCACGGGCGCGCTGCCGAACTCGCCGCTGGCCGGGCACTGGTTCTCCGCCCAGTTCCAGCAGCTGATGCAGAACGCCTACCCGCCGCTGCCGTAGCGGCGTGAGCGTCCGCCGGGGCCGGACCGCAGCGGTTCAGACCGCACCGGACAGGCCCCGGCGGATCGTACGCTCCACCGGCGAGTACGCCCCGTCCGGCCGGTCCAGCTCGCAGGGCACGGCCGGGAGCAGCGGGGGCTGCGCCAGGAAGCGGGGCCGGGTGCCGTGGTGCGGCTGGGCCGCGTGCACCAGGAACGGGTGACAGAGGTAGACGTCACCGGGGCGGCCCGTGGCGTGGGCGAGGGGGCGGTGGGCCGAGGCCGCCGCCACCCGGGGGCCCAGTTCGAGGAAGGACGCCCCCGCCTCGCCGTACGGCCGGAGCACGGCGGGCACGTCCAGATGCGACCCCACCCGGATCCGGGTCGGGGCGTCGTCCTGCGTGACCTCGCTGAACAGGAACAGCATCAGCAGCGCGCGGTCCCGGGAGCGCAGGTTCGCGTGGTAGTGCTCCTGGCCCTCGGGGAGGTAGCTGCCCTCGATGTGCCACCCGGCGTCGTCCGGTTCCGCGGGGTGCGGGAAGCGCAGCGGGAAGGTGCCCAGCGAGTAGCGCGGCTCCCAGCGCCCGGCGCCCACCAGCGCGTCGAACGCGTCGTGCAGCACCGGGGAGTTGGCCGCCGCCGCGAACGGGCCCTGGGCCATGCCGCCCACCCACACCACCGGGTCCTTCCAGGTGGCGCGGTCCTGCGGGTCGTAGCCCGTCTCCCGCCACAGCAGCCGCGCGCAGTCGTCGGCGACCCGTGGCGGGACGGCTGCCCCGATTTTCACGAACCCGTCCTCGACGAAGCGCTCTATGAGGTTGTCGTCCATGGGCCCATGGTCGTCGGTGACCTTGCCGGGACGCACCCGGTTTTTGCCGCACCGGCAACACCGCTGGCCTCCGTCCCGCGTGCCGTCGCACCCTGACCGCATCCGGAAGAGAGGCTGACCACCATGGCACACGACCACCACCACGACACCGGGCACCGGCACGGCCACGGGCACGGGCACCACGGCACGGACATCGACTGGAACGAGATGGGTCCCCTGCTGGAGGCGCAGGCGGAGCTGTTCGCCCCGGTGTACGAGCGGGCCATGGCGTGGCTCGCGCGGGAGGTGACCGAGCCGGGGCTGATCGTGGACGCGGGCAGCGGGCCCGGAGTGGTCTCCTGCCTGATCGCCGAGGTGTTCCCCGGGGCCCGGGTCGTCGCCGTCGACGCCACCGCGCCCCTGCTGGAGCGCGCCCGCGCCCGGGCCGTCCGGCGGGGCGTCGCCGACCGTTTCGACACACTCGCCGGTGAACTGCCCGGCGTGCTGGACAAGTTGGAGTACCCGGCCGACCTGCTGTGGGCCAGCCGCAGTCTGCACCACCTCGGTGACCAGCGGGCGGCGCTCGCCGCGTTCGCCGAGCGGCTCGCCCCCGGCGGCACCCTGGCGCTCCAGGAGGGCGGTCTGCCCTCCCGCTTCCTGCCCCGGGACATCGGCATCGGCCGCCCCGGACTCCAGGCGCGGCTGGACGCCCTGGAGGAGGAGTGGTTCGGCCGGATGCGCGCCGACCTGCCGGGCTCCGTCGCCGAAACCGAGGACTGGCCCGCCCTGCTGACCGCCGCCGGCCTCGGGCACGCCGGGACCCGCACCTTCCTGCTCGACCTGCCGGCCCCCGTCACCGACCGGGGCCGCGCCTACGTCGTCGCGCACCTGTCCCGGCTGCGCGAGGGCATCGGTGACGCGCTGGACGCCGAGGACCGCGCCACCCTGGACCGGCTGCTCGACCCGTCCGACCCGGCGAGCGTGCACGTACGGCCGGACGTGTTCGTCCTGGCCGCGCACACCGTGCACACGGCGGTCCGCCGGGGATAGGGCCTTACGGCGGGGCTTGACTTCGAGTGCTCTTCAAGTGATGGACTCCGGGCGTCTTCGACACCACGGGACACACACGACGCAGGGGGGACCTCATGAACGACGCTCCGGTCGCGCTCATCACGGGCGGGGGCAGCGGCATCGGCGCCGCCGTGGCGCGGCAGTTGCTGGACGCCGGGCACCGGGTCACCGTCACCGGGCGCGGAGAGCGGCGGCTGCGGGAGTTCGCCGGGAGCCTGGGGGATCCCGAGGGGCTGCTGACGGTCGCCGGTGACGCGTCGGCGTACGACGACGTGCGGCACGCGGTCGACCGCACGCTCAAGGCGTTCGGCCGGCTCGACACCGTCGTCGCCAACGCCGGCGTCGCCACCCACGACTCCGTGGCGGAGGGCGACCCGTCCGGCTGGACCGAGATGGTCCTCACCAACGTCCTCGGTCCCGCGCTCCTCGTCCGCGCCTCCGTCGACGCGCTGAAGGAGACCCGCGGCCGGATCGTCCTCGTCGGCAGCGTCGCCGGGTTCGTGAACACTCCGGGCAACCTCTACGGTGCCACGAAGTGGGCGGTGACCGGTCTCGCCGAGAACACCCGGCGCCAGGTCACGGAGTTCGGCATCGGTGTCACGCTGGTCGCCCCCGGCCGGGTGGAGACCCCCTTCTGGGACGGCTACGGCAGCCTGCCCCCGGGGCACCTCCTCACCGCCGGCCAGATCGCCGACTCGGTGGTGTGGGCGATCCGGCAGCCGGCCGGGGTCGACGTCAACACCGTCGTCGTCCGTCCGCTGGGCCAGCCCAACTGACGGACGCCCCGCCTCAGTTATTGGCGATGAACTGCTTGGCCAGCTGGTCGCCGAGGGAGACCGCCGCGCTGTGGCTCTCGATGGGGGAGACCTTGGAGTTCTTGAACAGGATGTAGGTCACGCCCGAGTCGGCGCCGCCGGTGGCCGGGTCCGGGTCGATGCCGAGCGCCTTGGCGGTGGCGTACGACGCCTCGCCGATGATCTGCGTGGGACCGGTGTCGCCGACGACGGCGTACTCGACCTTGTTGTTGTAGATGACGGCGACCACACCGCCGCCCTTGATGCCGGCGTTCGAGTAGTTCCAGATGCTGCTGATGCTGGGCACGACGACGTACGGCAGGGTCTCCGCCTTCAGCGGCGCGCCGTCGGACTGGTGGAAGGCGGTGTCGTCCTGGTACCAGGGGTCGCGGTTCTCGTTGCAGTTGGTGGTGCGCTGGCCGTCGCAGTCGATGTCCATGTCGGCCTTCCAGAACACCGCGCCGTTCTTGCCGCACACCGGGACCGTGGCCGACGTCTCCTCGTCCGTCCGGTACTTGCCGTTGGAGATCTGCGAACAGGACGTCACCTTGGCGAGCAGGTCGGCGGCGCTGACCGTGCCCTCCTGCGCGGACTTGGGGGAGGCGGCGGCGGAGGCGTGCGCGGGCAGCAGGCCGGCGGCGAGCAGGGCGGTGCCGGAGGCCACGGCGAGGCTGAGGGTACGGACACGCATGTGGGGGACCCTTCTGTTAGGAAAGTTTCCTTACCGGGTGCCGTACACGGTGGCCTGTTCGCCATGCTCCCGTCAACCCTGGTGTTGCGAACGGCCGAAATCTGTGCGTATTGCGGTGAGTTCCCTGGGAGGTGAGACTGGACGAGACGGATGTGTCCTGTTCTGTCCGGTCCTGTCGGAGGTCCCCTTCCCCCGGAGGTGAGGCTCATGTTCGTCCGTGCGGTGTACGCGACCGGTGATCCGGCACTGCTGGACGCGGCCATCCGGTCGGTGAACAGCGAGGGGCGGGACCTGCTGGAGGAACGCCCCGGGTACCGGGGCGCGGGCGTGTTCGCGGACCGGGAACTCGGCAAGCTCCTCACGGTGAGCTGGTGGGAGACCGAGGAGGCGCGGCGGAACAGCGACGAGGTGATGCGCGAGCGGCGCAGGGGGCTCCTGGAGCCCTTCGCCGGCACGCTGACGGTCGCCGGCTACGAGGCAGCCGTGCTCCACGAGGTCAGGCACCCGCGGCACGGCGGCGGACTGCGCGTCACCACCATGGAGTTCGATCCGCGCGACGCCGATCTGGTCGTCGACACCTTCCGGGCCACGGTGGTGCCGAGGTCCGAGTCACTGCCCGGACTCGCCGAGACGGCCCTGCTGATCGACCGGGAACGGGGACGGGGCCTGACCTGCTCCCTGTTCGTCGACCGCGCCTCCCTGGCCGCCTCGCGCGCGGCCGTCGCCGGCCTGCGGCACGCGGCGGCGGCCAAGGCCCACGCGGACGTGGTCGGCCTGGAGGAGTTCGAGGTCGTGCACGCGGACGTGCGCTTCGGCTGAGCGGCGGGTCGTCGCCCGGTGCCGACGCCGGGTGCCGGGCGGAACACGGGCGTGCGCCCCGCCGCGGTGCGGGGCGCACGGCCGTGCCGGGTGGTGCGGGGCGTCCGTTCGGGCCCGGGGGTCAGCCCGCGTCGAAGACGGCCGGGTCGGGCCCCAGGCGCCGGTCCTCGTTGAGCGCGCTGATCGCGGCGAGGTCCTCGTCGTCCAGGCTGAAGTCGAAGACCTCGATGTTCTCCTTGATCCGGGACGGCGTCACGGACTTCGGGATCACGATGTTGCCGAGCTGGATGTGCCAGCGCAGCACGACCTGGGCCGGGGTGCGGTTGTGCTTCTGCGCGATGGCGACGATCGCCGGCACCTCCAGCAGGCCCTGGCCCTGACCGAGCGGCGACCACGCCTCGGTGGCGATGCCCTGCTCCGCGTGGAACTCGCGCGCCTCGCGCTGCTGAAGGTGCGGGTGCAGCTCGATCTGGTTCACGGCGGGGATGACCGAGGTCTCCTGGAGGAGCCGCCGCAGGTGCTCGGGAAGGAAGTTGGAGACGCCGATGGCGCGGACGCGGCCGTCGGCGTGCAGCTTCTCGAACGCCTTGTAGGTGTCGACGTACGTGCCCCGGGACGGCAGCGGCCAGTGGATCAGGTAGAGGTCGACGTAGTCGAGCCCCAGCTTCTCCAGCGACGTGTCGAACGCGCGCAGGGTGGAGTCGTAACCGTGGTCGCTGTTCCAGAGCTTGGTGGTGACGAAGATGTCCTCGCGGGGCACGCCGGAGGCGGCGATGGCCTTGCCGGTGCCCTCTTCGTTGCCGTAGATCGCAGCGGTGTCGATGCTGCGGTACCCGGCCTCCAGCGCCGTGGCGACGGCCCGCTCGGCCTCGTCGTCCGGCACCTGCCAGACGCCGAAGCCCAGCTGGGGCATCTCGACGCCGTTGTTGAGGATGATCGGGGGGACCTTGCTGCTCACGAGCCTCTTGATCCTTCGGTTGTCGACAAGGTGGTACCTCCATCCTCAACGATCACGGCCCGCTCCGCATTCCTCACCACGGAATCCGCTGCGACCGACCGGGGAGCCCGGGCCGCCGCCGGCACCACCCCTCAGCCGCGGTAGAGCGCCTCGACCTCGTTCGCGTACGCCTTCTCGATGGCCTTCCGCTTCAGCTTCAGCGACGGGGTCAGCAGGCCGTGCTCCTCGGTGAACGGCTGGGCCAGGATGCGGAAGGTGCGGATCGACTCGGCCTGGGAGACGAGGGTGTTGGCGGCGACCACCGCCCGGCGCACCTCCGTCTCCAGGTCCGGGTCGTGCACCAGCTCGGCCGGGGTCATCCGCGGCTTGCCGCGCATCTGGAGCCAGTGCTCGACGGCCTCCTGGTCGAGGGTGATCAGGGCCGCGATGTACGGGCGGTCGTTGCCGACGACGATGCACTGGTTGACCAGCGGGTGTTCGCGGACCCGCTCCTCCAGCACGCCCGGGGAGACGCTCTTGCCGCCGGAGGTCACCAGGATCTCCTTCTTGCGGCCGGTGATGGTCAGGTAGCCGTCCTCGTCCAGGGAGCCGAGGTCGCCGGTGGCGAGCCAGCCGTCGTGCAGGGTCTGGTCGGTGGCCTTCGGGTTGTTCAGGTACCCCTGGAACACGTTCTGGCCGCGCAGCCAGATCTCCCCGTCGTCGGCGATGTGCACGGTCATGCCCGGGATGGCCTGGCCCACGGTGCCGTAGCGGGTGCGCTCGGGCGGGTTGGCGGTCGCCGCGGCCGTGGACTCGGTCAGGCCGTACCCCTCGTAGATCTGCACGCCGGCGCCCGCGAAGAACAGCCCCAGCCGGCGGTCCATCGCCGAGCCGCCCGACATCGCGTTCCGGATCCGGCCGCCCATCGCCGCCCGGACCTTGGCGTACACCAGCTTGTCGAAGAGCTGGTGCTGCATCCGCAGCCCCGCCGACGGGCCGGGCCCGGTGCCCCACGCCTTCGCCTCGACGGCCTCCGCGTACCTGACGGCGATGTCGACGGCCTTCTCGAACGGCCCCGCCTTGCCCTCCTTCTCGGCCTTGCGGCGGGCCGCGTTGAACACCTTCTCGAAGATGTACGGCACCGCGAGGACGAACGTCGGCTGGAAGGCGGCCAGGTCGGGCAGGAGGGCGGCGGCGTGCAGCTGCGGCTGGTGCCCGAAGCGGACCCGGCCGCGGATCGCGGCGACCTCCACCATCCGGCCGAAGACGTGCGCCAGCGGCAGGAACAGCAGCGTCGACGCCTCGTCGCCCTTCTTCGAGTGGAACACCGGCTCCCAGCGCTGGATCACCGTGTCCGCCTCGAACATGAAGTTGCCGTGGGAGATCACGCAGCCCTTGGGGCGGCCGGTGGTGCCGGAGGTGTAGATGACGGTGGCCACCGAGTCCGGGGTGACCGCCTCGCGGTGCCGGTGCACCACCTCGTCGTCCAGGTGCGCCCCGGCGTCGTACAGCTCCTGCACACAGCCCGCGTCCAGCTGCCACAGCCGGCGCAGCCGCGGCAGCCGGTCGATGACGGTGGCGATGGTCATCGCGTGGTCCTCGTGCTCCACGATCGCCGCGGCCACCTCGGCGTCGTAGAGCATCCAGAAGCACTGCTCGGCCGAGGACGTGGGGTAGACGGGCACCACCTGGGCGCCGATGGTCCACAGGGCGAAGTCGAACAGGGTCCACTCGTAGCGGGTGCGGGACATGATCGCGACCCGGTCGCCGAAGCGGATGCCGGACGCCAGCAGGCCCTTGGCGAGGGCCACGACCTCGTCGCGGAACTCGGCGGCGGTGACGTCCCGCCACTGCCCGGAGGCGTCCTTGCGGCCGAGCGCGATGTGCAGCGGGTCGGTCCGGGCATGGTCGAAGACGACGTCTGCCAGACCGCCCACCGGCGGCGGCGACGCCAACGGAGGGTTGGTGAACTCGCGCAACCTCGCTCCCCGTGTTCGCGCCTCAGTGACGTTGGTCCACGCACCGCACAGCGCCGTGAAAGCTACCCCACCCGGTCGGTGTGCGGGAGGGGTGCGGAAACCGAGCAAACCTCACGTTCCGCCTGGACGACGGCCCTGAAATGCCCGCACATGGGGAAGGGCCGGACACAACTACTGACCAGTCAGTAAGTTTCGGTGCCGTAATCTCCACCGAATCTGTACGCGCCGATTACGGGCCGGCGCGCGCTGCGCGGCCGGCGTGCCGGCCGGTGCCGCGCCGTGGGTCAGTCGCTCCTGCGGCGCAGTCGCTCGCCGCCCGCCAGGACCGCCGCCGCCAGGGCGTGCGCGGCGGCCTCGGCCGGGCCCCGGCGGTGGCCGTGGACGAGGACGAAGTCGACCTTGCCCAGTTCGGGCAGGCCGGCCCGGTCGGGCAGCCGGAACAGGCCCGGCGGGATCAGCCGCCGGGAGTGGGCCATCACCCCGAGACCGGCGCGGGCCGCCGCGATCAGCCCGCTGAGGCTGCCGCTCGTGCACACGATCCGCCACTCACGGCCCTGCCGCTCCAGCACCTCCAGCGCGCGGGCGCGGGTGATGCCCGGCGGCGGGTACACGATCAGGGGAACGGGCCGGCCGGGTTCCAGCCGCAGCCGCTCGGCGCCGATCCACACCAGGTCGTCCTGCCAGACCAGCTCCCCGCGCGGATCCCGTGGGAGCCGCTTGGCCAGCACCAGGTCGAGCTTCCCGGCGGCCAGCCGCTCGTGCAGGGTGCCGGACAGCTCGACCGTGAGCTCCAGGTCGACCTCCGGATGGTCGTAGCGGAACGCCTCCAGGATCTCCGGCAGCCGGGTCAGGACGAAGTCCTCCGAGGCGCCGAAGCGCAGCCGGCCACGCACGCGCGTGCCGGTGAAGAACGCCGTCGCCTGCTCGTGCACCTCCAGGATGCGGCGGGCGAACCCCAGCATCGCCTCGCCGTCCTCGGTCAGCTCCACCGAGTGGGTGTCCCGGGAGAACAGCTGCCGGCCGGCCGCGTCCTCCAGCCGCCGCACGTGCTGGCTGACCGTGGACTGGCGCAGCCCCAGCCGCCGGGCGGCCTGCGTGAAGCTCAGCGTCTGGGCTACCGCCAGGAAGGTGCGCAGGTGGGTCGGTTCGTACACGACGCCGAGCCTAGCGGGGTCATCACCGAACACGATGACAGTCAGAGCGGTATCCGGGATTCCCGATCAACTGCCCGAGGAGGACAATCGACGGGGGCCCCGCGGGCCCGCGACCGCACGTCACCCACAGCAATCGGAGCACCGTGAAACGCCTGCGCTGGCCGACCTGGATGCCGATCGACCCGTACATCGTGCTGCTGCTCGGCACGGTCGGTCTCGCCGCGCTCCTGCCGGCCCGGGGCACCGCGGCCGACGTGACCTCGGGCGCCTCCACGGCCGCGATCGGGTTCCTCTTCTTCCTCTACGGCGCCCGGCTGTCCACCCGCGAGGCGCTGGACGGGCTCAAGCACTGGAGGCTGCACGTCACCGTGCTGGCCTGCACCTTCGTCGTCTTCCCGGTGTTCGGGCTCGCCGCGCGCGGACTGGTGCCGGTCCTGCTGACCCAGCCCCTCTACCAGGGCCTGCTGTTCCTGACGCTGGTGCCGTCCACCATCCAGTCGTCCATCGCGTTCACCTCGATCGCCCGGGGCAACGTGCCCGCCGCGATCTGCGCCGGCTCCTTCTCCTCCCTCGCCGGCATCGTCCTCACACCGCTGCTCGCGGCGGGGCTGCTCGGCGGTGAGGCGGTCGGGTTCTCCGCCGACTCGGTGGTGAAGATCGTGCTCCAGCTGCTGGTGCCGTTCCTCGCCGGGCAACTGCTGCGGCGCTGGATCGGCGGGTTCGTCACCCGGCACAAGAAGGTCCTCGGGCTCGTCGACCGCGGTTCGATCCTGCTGGTCGTCTACACCGCGTTCAGCGAGGGCATGAACCAGGGCATCTGGCACCAGGTCAGCCCCGTCCGGCTGGCCGGACTGCTCGGCGTCGAGGCCGTCCTGCTGGCCCTGATGCTGGTGCTGACCTGGTACGGCGCCAAGGCGCTCGGCTTCGGCCGGGAGGACCGGATCGCCATCCAGTTCGCCGGGTCGAAGAAGTCCCTCGCCTCCGGGCTGCCGATGGCGAGCGTCCTGTTCGGCAGCCACGCCTCGCTGGCCGTCCTGCCGCTGATGCTCTTCCACCAGATGCAGCTGATGGTGTGCGCGGTCATCGCCAAGCGGCGCGCCCGCGACCCGGAGGCCGCGGACGCGGCCGGCGCGTCAGCCGCGCACACGGTCCAGGGGCAGCCACAGGACCGTGTCCTGCGGTGACCGCAGCACCTTCGGGTCGGCGAGTTCGGCGTCGGTGAGCGCCCGGTCCCAGACGCGCACCTCGTCCAGCGCGCCGGTGAGGAACGCACGGCTGTCCATGCGCTGACCGAGGTGCACGCCGAAGGGGGAGTTGCGGCTGACGGAGCCCGGCACGTCGGCGGCGGAGGACAGCGCACCGTCGACGGACAGCGACAGCCGGCCCCCGCCACGGCGGAGCACGGCGTGGTGCCACCGGCCGTCGTTGTACGCGGTGTCCGTGCGCACGGCCGCGGTCTGCGGCGGGGCGGCCCCGTCCCGCACGGTGATCAGCCCCCGCACCCGGTGGTCCGCCGGCTCCCCGCGCAGCCACACCTGCGGCTGGCTGGTGCCGATCCCGCCCATCCACAGCAGCGGCTGCTCCCCGGCCGTCGCCGCGTACCGGAACCACAGCGACACCGTGAAGTCCTTCGTGCCCAGCGGGAGCCCCGTGCGGTACGGCAGCCGGACGGCGTCGTCGGTGCCGTCGAACTCCAGCGCGCCCCCGGACACCCCGTCCGTCCCCGCCGGCCCGCCCAGCACCGCCGCCGGCCGGGCGTGCGGGGCGAGGTCGGCGGTGACCGGGCCGGGTCCGCGGCGCGGGGTCAGCCAGTCCTCGGTGAAGCGGGCGAAGCGGATCTCGTCGCGGGCGTCCACCGCGCCGCCCTCGTACAGCAGGCCGACCGTGCCGGAGCCGACGCGCACCAGGTCGGAGTAGCCGGACCAGTCCGTGGTGACCACCGTGCCGCGGTCGACGCCGTCCCAGGTCCGGCCGCCGTCGTAGGAGGAGCGGATCATCATGGTGCGCCGCCGGTCGGGATCGCCGGGGCAGGCGAGCAGGAGGCGGTCGCCCAGCCGCAGCAGCGATCCCTGCACCTGCGGGGCGTACAGATCCGGCAGGCCGCGGAAGGGCGCGGTGAAGCTGCTCCCGCCGTCGCGGCTGACGGCCTGGGTGCGGTGGCCGAGATCGGTGCCGTCCTGCTCCCGGCCGCTGACCAGGACCGAACCGTCGCCGCGCTCGGCGAGCGTGAGCTCGGAGGGCTTCTGCCGGAAGGTGCCGTCGGCGGCGATGGGCCAGGTGTCGGTGGCGCCGATCCGCCAGTGACCGCCGTGGTCGTCGCTGACGATCAGGGCCGCGTGGTTGGCGGTGACCCGGCTGCCGTCCCAGGTCTCGGTGTTCACCCCGAACAGAAGGCGTCCGGCGTACCGGCCGCGGGTGAGCTGGATGCCGTGCACGGGACCGGTGGCGTACCAGGAGTTCCAGTCGGCGGGCAGGATCTCGGGGCTCAGGTCGCGCGGCGGCGACCAGGTCCGGCCGTCGTCGTCGCTGTACTGCAGGTGCGGGGTGCGGTCGCAGGGGACCGTGCAACTGGCGCTGTCCGTACGGCCCGTGTTGTACGTCTCCGCCAGCCAGACCCGGCCGGTGGCGCGGTCCACGACCGGGGCCGGGTTGCCGTGGGTGTCGCCGGCGCCCTCGTCGACCACCTGCAACGGACCCCAGGTGCGCCCGTCGTCGGTGGAACGCTTCAGCACGATGTCGATGTCGGCCGCGTCCCCGCAGTTGAGGACCCGGCCCTCGGCGAACGCCAGCAGGGTGCCGTCGGCCGTCCGGACGACCGCCGGGATGCGGAAGCACGCGTACCCGGGGTCCTGGGCGGCCTTGAACAGCACCTGCTGCTCGAACGCCGGGGAACCGCCCGCCGGCTGGGCGTGCGCCGGATGAGCCGGGAGGAACGGCAGGACCAGGCCGGCGGCGGTGACGAGTGCGGGGCCGAGACGGGCGCGAAGACCTGACAGCACGGACGACCTGCCCTTCCTCAGCCGGACATCTGGACATCCGGACATCCCACGTCCAACGTGCGTCCCCTGAACGGTAGTGGGCGGTGGCGCGGGTCACAAGAAGCGTGCGACGGTCAGGGACGCAGGACCACCTTGCCGAGGTTGGCCCGGCCCGTGACCACCTCGTGCGCGGCCGTCGCGTCCTCCAGGGCGAACTCCCCGTGCACGGCGGGCTTGAGGGCGCCCTCGGCGAGCAGCCGCCACAGCTCCTGCCGCCACCGCTCGTACAGCTCCGGCCGGCCACGGGCGATCAGCGCCATCTGGAAGCCGATCACCGACTTGGCCCCCACCAGCAGGTCGTACGCCTGGACGGTGCCGCCGCCGGAGCTGTAGGCGACCAGGCGGCCGTGCGGGGCGAGCGCGGCGAGGGCCGGGGTGAGCAGGTCGCCGCCGACGGCGTCCAGGACGCAGTCCACGGGATCGCCCCAGCTCCCGTCGCCGTACCGCACACAGCCGTCCGCGCCGAGCGAGCGCACGAAGTCCGCCTTGGTCCGGCCGGCCGCGGCCTCGGGGTTCCCCGGGCCGGACACGGCCCCCAGCACCCGCCCCGCGCCCAGCGCCCGTGCCAGCTGCACCGCGAGATGCCCCACGCCGCTCGCCGCCGCCGTGACGAGGACCGACTCTCCCGGCGTGAGGCGGGCCGCCTCCAGCGCCCCCCGTGCCACCAGACCGCTGCGCACCAGCGCCACCGCGGTCACGGCGTCGGCGCCGTCCGGCACCGGTGAGGCCATGCCCTCGTGCAGCAGGGCGTATTCGGCGTACCCGTGCCCGAAGCACAGCCCGGTCACCGGGTCGCCGGGGCGGAAGCGGGTCACGCCCGCGCCGGCCGCCACGACCTCGCCCGCGATCTCACCGCCCAGCGGCACCGGCTCGGCGGCCCCGGTCACCTTGCGGACCACCGGCAGCGTGACGCCGACGGCCGCGCAGCGCACCAGCAGCTCACCGGGGCCGGGTACGGGGACGGGTACCTCCTCGACGAACAGGGGGCCACCGGCGGACTCGTACCGGACGCGACGCATCGCAACCTCCAGAGGCCGGGAGCACCCGGCGCAGCGATCGTTGGGAACGCCCATGAAATCGTTGGGAGCTCCAACGGTAGGGCACAGTTCATTGGGAAGTCCAACGATTCTTCGGCTAGGCTGCCGTCATGGCCGAAGCACCCCTGCCCGCGATCCGCTCCCTGCCCAGCTGGCTCCTCGGCCGGGCCGCCGCGCGGGGCCGTGCCCTGGTCGCCGAGGCGCTCGCGGCGGAAGGGCTGAAGATGTGGCACCACGTCGTCCTCTCCGCCGTCCGCGACCTCGCGCCGGTCGCCCAGGCGGACCTCGGCCGCGGGGTGCGCCTCGACCCGAAGGACGTGGTCGTGATCCTGAACGACCTCCAGTCCGCCGGTCTGGTCGAGCGCGCCCCGGACCCCCGCGACCGGCGCAAGAACGCCGTGTCCCTCACCGAGGAGGGCGCCCGTCTCCTCGTGCGCTGCGAGAAGGCCGCCCGCGAGGCCAACGACGAACTGCTCGCCCCGCTGTCGGCCGCCGAACGCGATCAGTTCATGGGCCTGTTGATCCGGATTTCCGGCACGGACGGCTGACGACGGTTAACGTTCCGTCATGACCGCAGCTCCCGTACTGGATCCGCAGCGCACCGCCCTCCTCCTCGTCGACCTGATGGACCGCGTCGTCGCGCTGCCCCTGGAACCCCGCGACGGCACCGAGGCGCTCGCCGCCGCGCAGGAGTTGGCGACCGCCTTCCGCCGCGCCGGTGCCCTCGTCGTCCTCGTGCGGGTCGAGCGGCCCGCGGTCGCCGAACAGCCGCCCGGCAGCGGGCTGGTGGCCGGCCTGCGCCGGGACGGCGACCTGGAGGTCGTCAAGCGGACCCTCGGCGCCTTCCAGGGCACCGGCCTGGACGAGCGGCTGCGCGAACGCGGCGTCACCACCCTGGTGCTCGGCGGCATCGCCACCAACCTGGGTGTCGAGTCCACCGCCCGCGCCGCCGCCGACCTCGGCTACGACCTGGTCTTCGCCGAGGACACCATGGCAGCGTTCACCGCGGCCGAACACGAGGCATCGGTACGCCTCGACTTCCCGAGACTGGGCACGGTGACGAGGTCGACGGACATCGGCTTCGCCTGAAACAGCCCCCACAAGGGGCAAGGGCCCACCAAGTCCGGCTGTCCCCACACGCCGGCCGCGAAGAGAGCCGCAGGGGGTGCGCCGGTCTCGACACCGGCTGAGGCGCCCCGGAGGCGAACGCAGCAGATGTCACGCGCCAGGTCGGCCCTGGGCGGCCGTCTCCCGCAGGGCGATCCGGTCCTGGCCCGCGTACACGTTCATCGAGCTGCCCCGGAGGAAGCCCACCAGGGTCAGCCCCGTCTCCGCGGCCAGGTCCACCGCCAGCGACGACGGCGCCGACACGGCCGCGAGCACCGGGATGCCCGCCATCACGGCCTTCTGCGCCAGTTCGAAGGAGGCCCGGCCGGAGACCATGAGGATCGTCCGGGACAGCGGCAGGGCGTCGTTCTGCAGGGCCCGGCCGACCAGCTTGTCGACCGCGTTGTGCCGGCCCACGTCCTCCCGGGTGTCCAGCAGTTCCCCGTCCTCGCTGAACAGGGCCGCCGCGTGCAGACCCCCGGTCCGGTCGAACACCCGCTGGGCCGCCCGCAGCCGGTCGGGCAGGCTCGCCAGCAGTTCGGGGGTGACCCGGAGCGGGGGAGTGTCGGCGATGGGCCAGCGAGCGGTCGTGCGGACGGCGTCCAGGCTGGCCTTGCCGCACAGTCCGCACGAGGAGGAGGTGTAGACGTTGCGTTCCAGCGTGAAGTCGGGAAGCGTCACGCCCGGCGCGGTCTTCACGTCGACCACGTTGTACGTGTTCGAACCGTCCGCGGTCGCCCCGGCGCAGTAGACGATGTTCTGCAGGTCGGACGCCGTGGCGAGGACTCCTTCGCTCACCAGGAAGCCCGCCGCCAGCGGGAAGTCGTCGCCCGGGGTGCGCATGGTGATCGCGAGCGGCTTGCCGTTGAGCCGGATTTCCAGGGGTTCCTCGGCGACGAGTGTGTCCGGCCGGGTGGAGACCGCCCCGTCGCGGATGCGGAGGACCTTGCGTCGTTCCGTGACTCGTCCCATGGTGTGATCAGCCCCGGTTCTGTACGTGCTGGTAGCCGAATCGGCCCTTGATGCAGAGGTTGCCGTGGGTCACCGGGTTGTCGTGCGGCGAGGTGACCTTCACGATCTCATTGTCCTGCACATGGAGGGTGAGTGCGCAGCCGACCCCGCAGTACGCGCAGACGGTGGTCGTCTCCGTCTGCCGGGACTCGTCCCAGTCGCCGGCCGCCCGCAGGTCGAACTCGCGTCTGGCGGACAGCGCCCCGGTCGGGCACACCTCGACGCAGTTGCCGCAGAACACGCAGGCCGAGCCGGTCAGCGGCGCGTCGTGCTCCACGGCGATCCGCGCGTCGAAACCGCGCCCGGCGACCGAGATGGCGAAGGAGTTCTGCCACTGGTCGCCGCAGGCGTCGACGCACTTGTAGCAGAGGATGCACTTGGCGTATTCGCGCACGTACAGCTCGTTGTCGATCTTCGGTTCGTCGTTCAGGCGGGCCGCTGCGGGGCCGAAACGGTCCGGCTTCGCCTCGTACTCCTTGATCCACTCGGCGGCCCGTGGTGTGGTCGACAGGTCGGCCGAGGAGGCCAGCAGCTCCAGGACGATCTTGCGGCTGTGCCGGACGCGCTCGGTGTCCGTGCGCACCTCCATGCCGGGCTCGGCCCGGCGCGAGCAGGCCGGCACCAGGGTCCGCGACCCCTCGACCTCCACCACGCACACCCGGCAGGCGTTCCTGGGGCGCAGGGTGTCGCCCTGGCACAGCGTCGGGATGTCCTTGCCCGCGGCCCGGCAGGCGTCGAGGACGGTGGCGCCCTCGGGGACCCGGGCCTCGTGCCCGTCGAGCGTGAACTCGACCAGCCGGCGCGGCACCCCGATCGGTATCGCGGTCATGTGCAGGCCCCCAGACGGTCGATGGCGGATTCCACGGCGTTCCACGCGGTCTGTCCCAGACCGCAGATCGAGGCGTCCCGCATCGCCCGGCCGACCTCCCGCAGCAGGGCGATGTCGTCCGCGGCGCCGGCGCCGCCGCGGTCCGCGATCCGGCGCAGCGCCTCCTCCTGGCGCACGGTGCCGACCCGGCAGGGCACGCACTGCCCGCAGGACTCCTCCCGGAAGAACGCGGCGATGCGCAGCAGCAGCCGGGGCAGCGGCACGGTGTCGTCGAAGGCCATCACCACCCCGGAGCCCAGCGTGGTGCCCGCCTCCCGGGTGCCTTCGAAGGTGAGCGGGAGGCCCAGCCCGTCGGGCCGTACGAACCCGCCGGCCGCCCCGCCGAGCAGCACCGCCCGCAGCCCCGGGCGCACCCCGGCCAGACCCAGCAGTTCGCCGAGCGTGGCACCGAACGGCAGCTCGTACACCCCGGGCCGGTCCACGCTGCCGGAGACGCAGAACAGCTTCGGTCCGGTGGAGCGCGCCGTGCCCGTCGCCGCGTACGCCGGGGCGCCCATGGTCAGGATCGGCAGGACGTTGACCAGCGTCTCCACGTTGTTCTCGGCGGTCGGCTTGCCGAACAGGCCCTTCTCCACGGGGAAGGGCGGTTTGCTGCGGGGCTCGCCGCGGTGGCCCTCGATGGAGTTGAACAGGGCCGTCTCCTCGCCGCAGATGTAGGCGCCGGCGCCGCGCCGGATCTCGATGTCCAGGTGGTAGCCCTGGCCGAGGATGTCGTCGCCGAGCAGCCCGCGGGCCCGGGCCTGGTCGATCGCGTGCTGCACCCGGTGGACCGCGCGGGAGTACTCACCGCGGATGTAGACGAAGGCCCGGTGCGCCGAGACCGCGTAGGAGGCGATGGTGATCGCCTCCACGAGCGCGAACGGATCGCCCTCCATCAGCACCCGGTCCTTGAAGGTGCCGGGCTCGGACTCGTCGGCGTTGCACACCAGATAGTGCGGGTGGTCCGGTTGGGACGCCGTGGCCTGCCACTTGCGGCCGGTGGGGAAGGCCGCGCCGCCGCGCCCGGCCAGGCCCGCGTCCGTCACCTCCCGGATCACCCCGGCCGGGCCGAGCGCGAAGGCGCGGCGCAGGGCCGTGTAGCCGCCGTGCGCCCGGTAGTCGTCCAGCGAGGACGGGTCCACCACGCCGATCCGGCGCAGCAGCGTCAGCGCGGGATCGCCCGCCTGCGGCACCGCCGCCACGGCCGGCGGCTCCCCGGGCGCCGCGTCCGGTGCGCCCGCCGCCTCGACGGCCTCCGCCGCGGACGCGGGCGCCGACACCGCCGTACGCACCGGGTCGCCCGCCCGGACCGCCAGCGCGGCCGGGGCGCGTTCGCACAGGCCCAGGCACGGGCCGCGCTCGACGCCCACCCCGCTGCCGGGGCCGAGCCTCGTCTCGATCCCGGCGCACACCTCCTCGGCGCCGGCGGCCAGGCAGGCCAGGTCGGTGCAGACGCGCAGGACCGTCGCGGGGCGCGGCCGGACGGAGAACAGGGCGTAGAAGGTGGCCACCCCGTACGCCTCGGCCGGTGGCACGGTCAGCCTGCGGCACAGGTAGCCGAGGCCGCCCTCGCTGATCCAGCCGACGCGGTCGTTGAGGGCGTGCAGCCCCGGCAGCAGCAGGTCGCGCCGGTCGCGGGCCGCCCGGCCGCCGCGCGCCCACCGCAGGTCGGCGTCGGTGCGTGCGGCGCCCTCCCAGGCGGACCGCGGGGGGCCCAGCAGCGCGTCCACGGCGGCACGTTCCTCGTCCGTCGGTTCGCCGTCGCCGAAGTGCAGGTCCACGAAGGTCACCTCACATAGGTCACTGCGGGCAGCTTCTCGATCCGGATCGCCGACGCCTTGAACTCCGCCGTCCCCGCGATCGGGCAGTTCACCTCGATGGTCAGCCGGTTGGTGTCGACCTCGTCGGGGAAGTGCATGGTCATGAAGGCGAGGCCGGGACGCAGGGCCGTGTCGATCCACACGGGGGCCACGACCGAGCCCCGCCGTGAGGACACCCGCACCTCCTCGCCGACGACGACCCCGTACCGCTCGGCGTCCTCCGGGCACAGCTCGACGTACTCGCCGCGCCGCAGCGGGGAGGCGAAACCGCCGCTCTGCACACCGGTGTTGTAGGAGTCCAGCCGCCGGCCGGTGGTGAGCCGGAGCGGGTACTCCTCGTCGGTGAGGTCCACCGGCGGATCGTGCCGGACCAGCCCGAACGGCGCCGGCCTGCCCCGCCGGCCGGGGTCCTGCTCCCACAACCGGCCGTGCAGGAAGGGGGGTTCGAGTTCCCCGGTGCTCGGGCAGGGCCACTGGATGCCCTGGTGCTCCTCCAGCCGGCGGTACGTCATCCCGTAGTGGTCCGGGGACACCGACCGCAGCTCGTTCCACACGGCCTCCGCGTCGGCGTACTTCCAGTCGTGACCCAGCCGCGCGGCCAGTGCGCAGATGATGTCGATGTCCTCGCGGGCCTCACCGGGCGGGGTGACGGCCCGCCGCACCCGCTGCACGCGCCGTTCGCTGTTGGTGGTGGTGCCCTCGGTCTCCGCCCAGCCGGCGGTCGCGGGCAGGACCACGTCCGCCAGTTCGGCGGTCTTCGTGAGGAAGATGTCCTGGACGACGAGGAAGTCCAGGGCCTTCAGACGGCGTACGGCCTGTTCGCCGTCGGCCTCCGACTGGGCCGGGTTCTCCCCGACGCAGTACACCGCGCGCAGCCTGCCGTCCTCCATCGCCTCGAACATCTCCGTCAGGTTCAGCCCGTAGTGCGGCTGGATGACGGTGTCCCAGGCCGACTCGAACTTCAGCCGGACGTCCGGGTCGAGGATGTCCTGGAAGCCGGGCAGCCGGTTGGGGATGGCGCCCATGTCGCCGCCGCCCTGCACGTTGTTCTGCCCGCGCAGCGGCTGGAGCCCGGAGCCGTAGCGGCCGACGTGTCCGGTGAGCAGGGAGAGGTTGATCAGCGCGCGGACGTTGTCGGTGCCGTTGTGGTGCTCGGTGATGCCGAGGGTCCAGCACAGCTGGGCGCGTTCGGCGCGGGCGTAGGCGTGGGCCAGCTCCCGGATCGCGCGGGCCGGTACACCGGTCACCTTCTCCGCCAGGGACGGGGTCCACGGCTCGACCAGCTTGCGGTACTCCTCGAAGCCGGTGGTCGCCCGCGCGACGAACGCCTCGTTCACCAGCCCGGCGTGGATGATCTCCCGGCCGATCGCGTGCGCCATCGGGATGTCGGTGCCGACGTTCAGCCCGAGCCAGCTCTCCGCCCACTCGGCGGTGGAGGTCCGGCGCGGGTCGACGGCGTACATCCGGGCACCGCCCCGGATGCCCTTGAGCACGTGCTGGAAGAAGACGGGGTGCGCGAAGCGGGCGTTGGAGCCCCACATCACGATGACGTCGGTGTGCTCGATCTCCTCGTACGACGACGTGCCGCCGCCGGAGCCGAACGCGGCCGACAGCCCCGCGACACTGGGCGCGTGGCACGTGCGGTTGCAGGAGTCGACGTTGTGGGTGCCCATCACCACCCGCGCGAACTTCTGCGCCACGTAGTTCATCTCGTTGGTGGCGCGGGCGCAGGAGAACATCCCGAACGCGCCCCGGTTGCGCTGGAGGCCCCGGGCGGCGCGGTCCAGCGCCTCCTGCCAGGTCGCCTCCCGGAACGGTTCGTCACGGGAGTCGCGCACCAGGGGACGCGTCAGCCGGGTGTAGGTCTTCGGTTGCCGGTTCCTCATGCGGCGCTCCTCAGGGCGAGCAGGTCCGAGAGGGCGTGCACGGTGCGCAGGGTGGGCACCTCCACGCCGGTGATCTCCGCGAGTTCGACCACGGCGGCGAGCAGCACGTCCAGTTCCAGCGGTTTGCCGCGCTCCAGGTCCTGGAGGGTGGAGGTGCGGTGGTCGCCGACGCGTTCGGCGCCGGCGAGCCGGCGTTCGATGGAGACGCCCACCTCGCAGCCGAGGGCCTCGGCGACACGGAGCGTCTCGCGCATCATCGTCTCGATGACCCGGCGGGTGCCGCCGTGCCGGCACATCTGCCGCATGGTGGCCCGGGCCAGGGCGCTGATCGGGTTGAAGGAGATGTTCCCGAGCAGCTTCAGCCAGATGTCGTTGCGCAGGTCCGGCTCCACGGGGCACTTCAGTCCGCCGGCCCGCATCGCCCCGCTCAGCTCCAGGCAGCGCGCCGAGACACCGCGGCCGGGCTCGCCGAGGGAGAACCGGGTGCCCTCCACGTGCCGCACCACGCCGGGGGCCTGCAGTTCCGTCGCCGCGTAGACGACACAGCCGACGGCCCGTTCGGGGGCGAGGACCGCGCTGACGGCGCCGCCCGGGTCGACGCTCTCCAGGCGGCGGCCGTCGTAGGGGCCGCCGTGCCGGTGGAAGTACCACCAGGGGATGCCGTTCTGCGCGGCCACCACCGTGGTGCGCTCGTGCAGCAGGGGTGCGATCAGCGGCCCGCACGCCGCGTACGCGGTGGCCTTGAGGCCCAGGAAGACGTGGTCGACCGGGCCGACCTCGGCCGGGTCGTCGGTGGCGTGGGGGCGCGCGGTGAAATCGCCGCGCGGGCTGATCACCTGGACGCCGGACCGCCTCATGGCCGCGAGGTGCGGTCCACGGGCGATGAGGTGCACGTCGGCGCCGGCGCGGTGGAGCGCGGCACCGACGTAGGCGCCGATGGCCCCGGCGCCGAGGACTGCGACTTTCACAGCAACGCTCCGTTCGGTTCGAGGGATACCGCGGAGGTGACGACGGGACCCGGCGGACACGTCCACTGAATGCTGTCGACGAAATATTGTCTACAGTATGGAGTCGGTGTCAGCAAGGGTTCCCGCAACGGCCGTCGAGGGGGACCGCGCGGTCGGCCGACCGTTGAGCGCAGCCTGCATACCGTTCACCGCATACGGTCGACGGCCGCCTTCTCAGCTCCCGCGCCCCGCCCTACCGTCCGGCGTCATGAGCAGCCCCCCTGTCGCACCCCCGGGCTGGAGCCGCTGGCTCGTCCCGCCCGCCGCCCTCTCCGTCCACCTCTCCATCGGCCAGGCCTACGCCTGGAGCGTCTTCAAACCGCCGCTCGAATCCGCGCTCGGTCTCGACGGCACCCAGAGCGCGCTGCCCTTCCAGGTGGCGATCGTGATGCTCGGCCTGTCGGCCGCGTTCGGCGGCACCCTCGTCGAGCGCAACGGCCCGCGCTGGGCGATGACCGTGGCCCTCGTCTGCTTCTCCTCCGGCTTCCTGATCTCCGCCCTCGGCGCGGGGACGAAGCAGTACTGGCTGATCGTCCTCGGCTACGGCTTCGTCGGCGGGATCGGCCTCGGCATCGGCTACATCTCGCCCGTCTCCACCCTGATCAAGTGGTTCCCGGACCGGCCGGGCATGGCCACCGGCATCGCCATCATGGGCTTCGGCGGCGGCGCCCTGATCGCCTCGCCGTGGTCGGCCCAGATGCTCGAGTCCTTCGGCTCCGACAACGACGGCATCGCCCTCGCCTTCCTGGTGCACGGCCTGGCGTACGCCGCCTTCATGAGCCTCGGCGTCCTGCTGGTCCGTGTGCCGCGCGCCGAGAAGCCGGTCGAGAGCGGGCCGAGCGCCGTCGAGGGCGTGCGGGTCTCCGCCCGTGAGGCCGTGCGCACCCCGCAGTTCTGGTGCCTGTGGGTCGTGCTGTGCACGAACGTGACCGCCGGCATCGGCATCCTGGAGAAGGCCGCGCCGATGATCACGGACTTCTTCGCGGACAGCTCCACCCCCGTGTCGGCCTCGGCGGCGGCCGGCTTCGTCGCGCTGCTGTCGGCCGCGAACATGGCCGGCCGCATCGGCTGGTCCTCCACCTCCGACAGGGTCGGCCGCAAGAACGTCTACCGCGTCTACCTCGGCGCCGGCGCCCTGATGTACCTGCTGATCGCGTTGTTCGGGGACACCTCGAAACCGCTGTTCGTGCTGTGCGCGCTGGTGATCCTCTCCTTCTACGGCGGCGGCTTCGCGACGATCCCCGCCTATCTGAAGGACCTCTTCGGCACCTACCAGGTCGGCGCCATCCACGGCCGGCTGCTGACCGCCTGGTCCACGGCCGGCGTGTTCGGGCCGCTGATCGTCAACTGGATCGCCGACCGGCAGGAGGCGGCCGGCAAGCACGGGCCGTCGCTGTACGGGCTGTCGTTCGGCATCATGATCGGCCTGCTCGTCGTCGGCTTCGTCGCCGGCGAACTCGTCCGCCCCGTCCACCCCCGCCACCACGTCCCCGCCCCGAGGGAGGCCGCAGATGCCCAGCGACAGCAGCCCGCCTAGCCGCGGCGGCCTGATCGCCCTCGCCTGGCTGTGGGTGGGCACACCCCTCGCCTACGGCCTGTACGAGCTGGTGCGAAAGGCGACACAGCTGTTCACCGGGTGAGGTGCCGGGCGTCCGGGTGCCTGGGTGAAGCCGACAACCCGGGCGCCCGATTCCTGTGGCTTCACCTGCCGTCGTACTCGCGAGTCACTGATCAGACTGTGGATCCCGCTACCCACGGCACGAGGGGATACCCGGCATGAACGGCTCGCGCATCGCCGCCATCGGTCACTACCAGCCCGCCAAGGTGCTCACCAACGACGACCTGGCGGGCATGGTCGACACCAGCGACGCGTGGATCCGCAGCCGGGTCGGCATCCGGACCCGGCACATCGCCGGACCCGACGAACCGGTCGACGAACTGGCCGCGCACGCCGCCGCCAAGGCCCTCGCCGCGGCCGGACTCGCGCCCGCCGACATCGACCTGGTGCTGGTGGCCACGTCCACCGCGGTCGACCGCTCCCCGAACACCGCCGCCCGGGTGGCCGCCCGCCTCGGCATCCCGCGGCCGGCCGCGATGGACGTCAACGTCGTCTGCGCCGGCTTCACCCACGCCCTCGCCACCGCCGACCACACCGTCCGCGCGGGCGCCGCGACCCGGGCGCTCGTCATCGGCGCCGACAAGATGTCCGACGTCACCGACTGGACCGACCGCAGCACCTGCGTCCTCGTCGGCGACGGCGCCGGGGCGGCCGTGGTGGAGGCGTGCGGGCCGGACCGCGAGCCCGGGATCGGGCCGGTGCTGTGGGGGTCGGTGCCCGAGATGGGGCACGCCGTGCGGATCGAGGGCACGCCGCCCCGGTTCGCGCAGGAGGGGCAGAGCGTCTACCGCTGGGCCACCACCCAGCTGCCGGCCATCGCCCGCCAGGCCTGCGAGAAGGCCGGGCTGGCCCCCGAGGACCTCGCCGGGGTCGTGCTGCACCAGGCCAACCTGCGGATCATCGAGCCGCTGGCCGAGAAGCTCGGCGCCGTGGGCGCGGTGGTCGCCCGCGACGTCACCGAGTCCGGCAACACCTCGGCCGCCAGCATCCCGCTCGCCTTCTCCAAGCTGGTTGAACGGGGAGCGCTCAGCACGGGCGATCCGGTGCTGCTGTTCGGCTTCGGCGGCAACCTGTCGTACGCCGGCCAGGTCGTGCGGTGCCCCTGACGGCGGCGCCCCGTGCTTCCGCACGCCGTGCTGAATACTGTGCGCCGTAGACTGTAGACGAAAGACAATCGATACTGAGCCGAAGCGAGCGTTCAGGGCCCACGCGTCATACCTGCCCAGGAGGGGACCGCGATGTTGTCGACCGGACTGCCGCAGGGGGCGGTACCCAGGCTGGAGCGGCCCGGCCCGCTGCGTGAGCGCGTGTACGAGGCGCTGCTGGAACTCATCACCACCCGCGCTCTCCAGCCCGGCCAGCACCTCGTGGAGAGCGAACTCGCCGGACACCTCGGCGTCTCGCGGCAGCCCGTGCGCGAGGCCCTGCAGCGGCTCAACACCGAGGGGTGGGTCGATCTGCGGCCCGCCCAGGGCGCGTTTGTGCACGAGCCGACCGAGGAGGAGGCCGATCAGCTCCTCACGGTCCGCACCCTGCTGGAGGCGGAGGCCGCCCGGCTGGCCGCCGCGCACGCGGACAGCGCCGGCATCAGCGTGCTGGAGGAGCTGTGCGCGGAGGGCGAGACGGCGGTGGCGGCCGAGGACGTGGACCGCGCGGTCGCCCTCAACGCGGCCTTCCACGCCAAGGTGATGGAACTGGCCGGCAACACCGTCCTCGCCGGGCTCGCCGCCCAGGTGGACCGGCGGGTCCGCTGGTACTACACGCCGGTGGCCCGGCAGCGCGGCCGGCAGTCCTGGCGCGAGCACCGCGAACTGATCACCGCGATCGCCGCCCGTGACGAGCAGCGCGCCACCCAGCTGATGCGCGCGCACACCGAGCACACCCGACGCTCGTACCACGAGCGGAACGCGACCTGACCGTGCGCCTCCGCGGCGGGCCGCCCGGCGGGTCGCGAGCTGGGTGGTGTCCTCGCCGGGGAGGTGGGCGCGCTTGGTATTACGAGCGGCATGCGCGCTGACCGTGCGTTTCCGTGAAGGGCGCCCGCGGCGGTACTGGGGCGGGTCGCGAGCTGGGTGGGGGGCGTGCTTGTAGTGCGAGGGTCATGCGACCTGACTGAGCGTCTCCGCGGTGGGCCGGCCGTGGTGGTACGAGGGTGGGTCGCGAGCTGGGTGGTGTCCTCGCCGGGGGTGGGCGTGCTTGTGGCGCGAGGGTCATGCGACCTGACTGAGCGTCTCCGTGGTAGGCCGGCCGTGGTGGTACGGGGGCGGGTCGCGACTTGGGCGGTGTCCTCGCCGGGGGTGGGCGCGCTTGTGGCGCGAGGGTCATGCGACTGACCGTGCGTTTCCGCGGCGAGCCGCCCGCGGTGGTGGCGGAACGCGAGTCGGGTGACGTCCTCGCCGAGGGGTGGCCGCGCTTGGAGCACGAGCAGGGCGCGAGTCGGGCCGGAACCCGAGCCGGGTGACGGGTGGACGCCCAGGGTCCGTCGGCACGGCGGGCAGCCGCACGCGCAGTTCCCCCTCCGGCGGCCGACGAGCGGGCCGGGGGGAGGGGGAACACCGGTTGCGCCGTACGGAGAGGGGGCCGCGCGGTCAGGTGGCCGGGTGCGGCTTCGCGGTCGGTACCGGTTCGCCGCCGCCGGTGCGGCCCGGCTGGCGCAGCAGGAGCGTGAGGGCCGCCGCCACCATCGACACACCCCCGGCCAGCGCGTAGGCGCCGTTGTAGCCCCAGGCGCCGACCACCATCGAGCCGAGGCCGCCGCCGAACAGGCCGCTGACCAGCTTGCCGCTGTACACCAGGCCGTAGTTGGTGGCGTTGTAGTTCTCGCCGAAGTAGTCCGGGGTCAGCGCGGCGAACATCGGGTAGAAGGCCCCGCCGCCGAAGCCGGAGAGGAAGGCGAAGAACAGGAACAGCCACTCGCTGCGGACGTCACCGGCCCAGATGACCCCGAACTGGGCGAGTCCGAGGACGACGATGACGAAGACGAGCGTCGTCTTGCGCCCCCAGCGGTCCGACAGCCAGCCCACGACACCGCGGCCGATGCCGTTGATGACCGCCATCACACCCATCGAGGACGCCGCCACCAGCGGGCCGAAGCCCACCTCCTTGGCGAAGTCGACCTGGAAGGAGATCCCGAAGATCGACACGCCGGCGGTCATCACGATGGAGATCCACATCAGGGGCAGCATCCCGGTGCGGACGGCCTCCTTGGGCGTGAACTGCCGTACCGCGGGCGGGTTCTTCGCCAGCGACCGGGCGTTCTTGCTGTCGCCGGAGAAGGTGAGCGGGTCGATGTCCGCCGGCCACCAGTTCTTCGGCGGGTCCTTGAAGAAGAACGCCGAGGCGAACACGACGATCATCACGTAGACGCCGATGAGGTCCAGGACCCGGTGGTAGTTCCCGGTGTCGAAGGCGTAGTTGAAGATGAAGATGAACGGCAGCGAACCGTACGCGAAGCCGCCGTTGACGAAGCCCGTGCGGGCCCCGCGCCGTTCGGGGAACCATTTGCCGACCATGTTGATGCACGTCGCGTACACCAGTCCGGCGCCGATGCCGCCGACCACGCCGAAGCCGAGGATCGCCAGCCACACGTCGTCCAGGTGCGACAGGGCCAGGAACCCGGCCAGGCACAGTCCGGACCCCGCGTACATCGCGCGGCGGGCGGTCAGGGCGCCCCGCTCGCGCAGCCAGCCCGCCGGGAAGGCGATGCCGGCCTGGAAGAACACCCAGACGCTGAGGATCCAGAAGGTGTCGGACCGACTCCAGCCGTGCGCGTGCGAGAGGGTGTCCTCCGCGGAGCCGTACGCGTACTCGAAGACGCTGATCGCCATCATGGCGATCCACGGCAGGTAGACCATGAGCTTGCGGGAATGGCCGAGGATGTCCCGGTCGGTCTCGCCCACGCGGTAGACGCGGCCGTGCGAGTCTGTCACCTCGCGATAGGGACGTGGTGCGGCGTGCAGGTCGGCCGAGAGTGGATCTGCCGTCATGCTTGTGCCATCTCCTCACCGAGGGGGTGCGGGTTGGGGACGATGCGCCGGGCCTCCGCCCTGCCCGGGGCCTTCAGGAAGAGCGCCGGCGCCGTGGCGGTCCCACGCGTCGACGGCGACCGAGCCCGGGCCGAACCGACGAGCCCGCAGACGGGCTTCGAGCTGGGGGCCATCCGGTGGTCGAAGGCGTCGTCGTTCACGCCGGAGCAGTCCGCCGGCAGGCCCGCGAGGAGCGGGAGGACCGCCTCGCCGCCGACTGCCCTTCCTCAAGTGCGCGGACGGGTCCCGGGGCCGGCCGGCGCGCACCGCCGGCCGGGCCCGCTCCGCTCAGCTCATGAACCGCCCCCCAGGAGTCCGGCCGCCCGCGCCCACCGGTACTTCGCGCCGAGCACCGCCACCGGCTTCTCGGTCGTGTACGGGTATGCCACGACCCCCCGCTCGAACAGGTACCGGCAGGCCTCCTCGACCTCGACGTCACCGGCCAGCGACGCCACGACCGGCTTCTCGACGCCCCGCTCGCGGAACTCGGCGACCACGCGTGCGGTGAGTTCGGCGAACACCATCGGCGGGGTGACGATCGTGTGCCAGTAGCCGAGCACCAGGGCGTGGACGCGCGGGTCCGCAAGGCCTAGCCGGATCGTCGCCTCGTACGTCGACGGCGGCTCGCCCCCGGTGATGTCGACCGGGTTGCCGGCCGAGCCGAACGGCGGGATGAACCGGCGGAACGCCTCGTCCAGGTCGGGCGGGATCTCCATCAGGGACAGTCCGTTGTCCGTCACCGCGTCCGACAGCAGCACACCGCTGCCGCCCGCGCCGGTGATGATCACGATGTTGTCGCCCCGCGGGGCGGGCAGCACCGGCAACGCGCGCGCGTACTCCAGCATGTCGTTCAGGCCCGGCGCCCGGATGACCCCGGCCTGCCGGAGGATGTCGTCGTACACCGCGTCGTCGCCCGCGAGCGCGCCGGTGTGCGAACCGGCCGCCCTCGCGCCCGCCGCCGTACGGCCCGCCTTCAGCACGACGACCGGCTTCTTCGGCACGGTCGCGCGGGCCGCCTCCACGAACGCCCGCCCGTCCTTGAGGTCTTCGAGGTGCATCGCGATGCACTCGGTGTGCGGGTCCTCGCCGAACCAGGTCAGCAGGTCGTCCTCGTCCAGGTCCGACTTGTTGCCGAGGCCGACGATCGCCGACACACCCGTCTTGGTGGTGCGGGCGAAACCGAGGATGGCCATGCCGATGCCACCGGACTGCGAGGTCAGCGCCACCTTGCCCTTGACGTCGTACGGCGTGCAGAACGTGGCGCACAGGTCCTGCCAGGTGGAGTAGTAGCCGTAGATGTTCGGCCCGAGCAGGCGGACGCCGTGCCGCTCGGCGATCTCCACGATCTCCGCCTGGAGCGCGTGTTCGCCGGTCTCCGCGAAACCGGAGGGGATCAGGACGGCGTTGGGGACGCCCTTGCGCCCCACCTCCTCCAGTGCCGCGGCGACGAACCGGGCGGGGATGGCGAAGACGGCCACGTCCACCTCGCCGGGCACGTCCGTGACGCTCTTGTAGGCCTTGCGGCCCAGGATGTCGTCGGCCTTCGGGTTCACCGGGTGGATGTCCCCGGCGAAACCGCCGTCGACCAGGTTGCGCATCACCGAGTTCCCGATCTTCCCGGGCTCGTTGGAGGCGCCGATCACGGCGACGGAGGAGGGCCGCATCAGCCGCCGCATGGAGGCGAGGATCTCCTCGCGCGAGTACGTCCTGCGCGCTGCCGGCTGCCGCTCGGCGAGGAGGATCCGGATGTCGGCGGCGACCGCTCCCGTCGCCGTCGCGATCACCGGATTGAGGTCCACCTCGGCGATCTCCGGGAAGTCCGCGACGAGTTGGGACACCCGCCGGATCTGCTCGGCCACCGCCCACCGGTCCACACCGGCCCGGCCGCGGACCCCGCGCAGGATCTCCGCCGACCGGATGGAGTCCAGCATCGACAGCGCCTCGTCGGCGGAGACCGGCGCGAGGCGGAACGTGACGTCCTTCAGCACCTCGACCAGCACCCCGCCGAGCCCGAACGCCACCACCTTCCCGAAGGCCGGATCGGTGACCGCGCCGACGATGACCTCCTCGCCCGCCGGCAGCAGCTCCTGCACCAGCACGCCCTCGATACGGGCGCCGGCGTCGTAGGCGCGCGCGTTCTCCACGATCCGGTGGAACGCGGCACGGACGCCGGCCGCGCCCTCCACCCCGACGACGACCCCGCCGGCCTCGGTCTTGTGCAGGATGTCCGGCGAGACGATCTTCATCACCACCGGCCCGCCGAGGCGTGCCGCCGCGGCCACCGCCTCGTCCACGTCGGTCGCCAGCTCCTCGCCCGGTACGGCGATCCCGTACGCGTCGGCGACCACGCGGCCCTCGGGCGCGGTGAGCGCTGTACGGCCCTCGGCCCGCACCGACTCCAGCAGGGACCGCACCCGCAGTACCCGGTCCTCGGCCATCACCTCAGATCACCCCGTTCGACTTCAGCAGGCGCAGTTCCTCGTCACCGAGGCCCAGTTCGCCGACGTAGACCTCTTCGTTGTGCTCGCCCAGCAGGGGCGAGCCGGTCACCTCCACGGGGGAGTCGGAGAGCTTGAGCGGGCTGCCGACGGTCACGAACTCGCCGCGCTCGGGGTGCGGGACGCGGACCACCATCTCGTTGGCGGCGAGCGAGGCGTCCTCGATGATCTCCTTGGTGGACAGGATCGGGCCGCACGGGATGTTGTGCGCGTTCAGCCGTTCCAGCACCTCCCACTTGGGGAGCGTCGCCGACCACTCCTCGATCAGCTGGAACATCTTGTCCAGCTTCGGCAGCCGGGCCTCCGGGGTCGCCCACTCGGGGTCCCCGGCGAGTTCGGGCCGGCCGATGAGTTCGGTGATCGGCTTCCAGCCGACGGGCTGGACGATGACGTACACGTAGTCGTTCGGGCCGCCCGGCGCGCACCGGACCGCCCAGCCCGGCTGGCCGCCGCCGGACGCGTTGCCCGAGCGGGGGACCTCCTCGCCGAAGTCCTCGTTGGGGTACTCGGCGAGCGGTCCGTGGGCCAGGCGCTGCTGGTCGCGCAGCTTCACCCGGCACAGGTTGAGCACCGCGTGCTGCATGGCCACGTTGACCCGCTGCCCGCGCCCGGTCCGCTCGCGCTGGAAGAGCGCCGCGAGAATGCCCGCCACGGCGTGCACCCCCGTCCCGGAGTCCCCGATCTGGGCCCCCGTCGCCAGCGGCGGCCCGTCCTCGAAGCCGGTGGTCGACATCGATCCGCCCATGGCCTGCGCCACGACCTCGTACGCCTTGAAGTTGGTGTACGGGCCGTCCCCGAACCCCTTGATGGAGGCGTAGACGATCCGGGGGTTGATCTCCTTGATGCGGTCCCAGGTGAACCCCATCCGGTCGACCGCGCCCGGCCCGAAGTTCTCCACCATGACGTCGGAGCGCCGGATCAGCTCGGTGAGGATCTCCTTGCCGCGCTCGGTCTTGGTGTTCAGCGTGATGCTCCGCTTGTTGCAGTTGAGCATCGTGAAGTACAGGGAGTCGACGTCCGGCAGGTCCCGCAGCTGCTTGCGGGTGATGTCGCCGGCCGGCGCCTCCAGCTTGACGACGTCGGCGCCGAGCCAGGCGAGCAGCTGGGTGGCGGACGGCCCGGACTGGACGTGGGTCATGTCCAGGACGCGGATGCCGGCCAGGGCCTTGGTGGGCGTTCCAGTCATGCGGGCCACCTCACTTGTACATGGTCTGGTTCATGGTTCCGGGGGCGTACGCGTCCGGGTCGACCCAGACGTTGATCAGCGACGGCTTGCCGGACTCACGCGCCCGGCGCAGCGCGGGGGCGATGTCGGTGGGGTCGCGGACTTCCTCGCCGTAACCGCCGAGCATCCGCGCGAACTTGTCGTACGGGACGTCGCCGAGGGTGTTGCCGACCCGCTCGCGGTCCTTGCCGTACTTGGCGGCCTGGCCGTAACGGATCTGGTTCATCGAGGAGTTGTTGCCGACGATCCCGACGAACGGCAGGTCGTAGCGGACCAGGGTCTCGAAGTCCCAGCCGGTGAGGGAGAAGGCGCCGTCCCCGAAGAGGGCGACCACCTCCTTGTCGGGGCGGGCCTGCTTGGCGGCGAGCACGAAGGGGATGCCGACACCGAGGGTGCCGAGCGGGCCCGGGTCCATCCAGTGGCCGGGCGACTTGGGCTGGACGACCTGTCCGGAGAAGGTGACGATGTCGCCGCCGTCGCCGATGTAGACTGAGTCCTCGGTCAGGAAGTCGTTGATCTCGCTGACCAGCCGGTACGGGTGGATCGGGGAGGCGTCGGACCGCAGCTGCGGCAGCCGCTTGCCGATCGCCGTCTGCTCGGCCGCGCGCAGTTCGTCCAGCCACTCCTTGCGCCTGGCCGCACCACCGTTGAGCCGGCCCGCGGCGGCCTCCGTCACCGACTTCAGGACCAGGCCCGCGTCACCGACGATGCCGAGCCCGATGTCGCGGTTCTTGCCGACGGTGCGGTAGTCGAGGTCGATCTGCACGACCGTGGCGCCGGGGGAGAGGCGCCTGCCGTACCCCATGCGGAAGTCGAACGGGGTGCCGACGATGACGATGACGTCGGCATGGGAGAAGGCGTACCGGCGGGAGAGCTGGAAGTGGTGGGGGTCGCCCGGCGGGAGCGTGCCGCGTCCGGCGCCGTTCATGTACGCCGGGACGTTCAGGGTGCGCACCAGCTCGACGGCGGCCTCGGTGCCCCGGGTCGTCCACACCTGGCTGCCCAGCAGGATCGCCGGCCTCTCGGCGTGGACGAGCAGGTCGGCGAGCTTCTCGACGGCCTCCGGGTCGCCGGCCGAGCGGGTCGAGGCCCGGTAGGCACCGGGCCGCGGGACACGGGCCCCGGCGACCGGCACCTTCGCGTCGAGGACGTCCCGGGGGATCTCCAGGAAGGAGGGGCCGGGTGCGCCGTGGTAGCACTCGCGGAAGGCCATCGACACCATGTCCGCCGCGCGGGCCGTGTCCGGGACGGTCGCCGCGAACTTGGTGATCGGCGTCATCATGTCGACGTGCGGCAGGTCCTGGAGGGACCCCATCTTGTGCTGGGTGAGGGCGCCCTGGCCGCCGATCAGCAGCATCGGGGACTCGGCGCGGAAGGCGTTGGCGACCCCGGTGACGGCGTCGGTCGTCCCGGGCCCCGCGGTGACCACCGCGCAGCCCGGTTTGCCGGTGATCCGGGCGTAGCCGTCGGCGGCGTGCGCGGCGACCTGCTCGTGGCGGACGTCGACGACTTCTATTCCCTCGTCCACGCAGCCGTCGTAGATGTCGATGATGTGGCCGCCGCACAGGGTGTAGATGCGGTCGACGCCTTCGGCCTTCAGTGCCTTGGCCACGAGATGGCCACCGGAGATCACGTCCTGGGTGTCGTCGGGCATGGCGAAGTACCGTCCCTTTCGTAGGAGTTCGGGCGGCTCGCGAGGGGTGTGCGCGGGGGGTGCGTACGGAGATGCGTGCGGAGATGCTTGCGGCGGAACGTACAGGTAGGCGACTGTATGCAGTAGATTGCATACAGTCGACGAATACTGTATGAAGCTTGTTATCCCGCATCCAGTGGGCGGTGTCCAGGGGGCGTACTCAGTTTTCGGTCATCGGTGTCCGGTCGATTCGAGTCACCGGAGCACGCGCGATGATCCCCGCAGACAGGAGCCGGCATGGACCTGTACGAACACCAGGCACGACAGCTCTTCCAGGACCACGGAATCCCGGTGCCACGGGCCGAGGTCACCCGGTCGCCCGAGGAGGCGCGGGAGATCGCCCGGCGGCTCGGCGGCCGGGCCGTGGTCAAGGCACAGGTGCGGACGGGAGGGCGCGGCAAGGCGGGCGGAGTCCGGCTCGTCACCGACCCGGCCGCCGCCGAACTGACGGCCCGGCAGATGCTCGGCTCGGACGTCAACGGCCACCGGGTCCGCACCCTGATGCTGGCCGAACCGGTCGACATCGCCGAGGAGTTCTACGTCTCCTACGTCCTGGACCGCGCGGCCGGCGGCTTCCTCGCCATCGCCTCCGCCCGGGGCGGCGTCGACATCGAGGAGGTGGCCGCCCACCATCCGGAGGCCGTGGCGCGCGTCCCGGTCGACCGGGCCGAGGGCGTCACCTCCGCCAAGGCCGGCGAGATCGCGAGCGCCGCCGGACTGCCGCCGCGGACCGCCGACGTCCTGATCCGGCTGTGGCAGGTGCTGGTCGCCGAGGACGCCCTGCTGGTCGAGGTCAACCCGCTGGTGCGCACCGCACAGGGACACGTCCTCGCCCTCGACGGCAAGGTCACCTTGGACGACAACGCCCGCTTCCGGCAAACGCGTTGGGGCGCGGAGGACACCGAGCACCGAGATCCGCTGGAGGCCGGGGCCGCCGACCGCGGGCTCAACTACGTCAAGCTCGACGGCGAGGTCGGCATCATCGGCAACGGCGCCGGCCTCGTCATGTCGACCCTGGACGTGGTCGCCGGCTGCGGCGCCCGCCCCGCCGACTTCCTCGACATCGGCGGCGGCGCCTCGGCGGAGGTCATGGCCGACGCGCTCTCGGTGGTGCTCGCCGACCCCGCCGTGCGCAGCGTCCTCGTCAACGTCTTCGGCGGGATCACCGCGTGCGACACCGTCGCCGAGGGCATCCTGGCGGCGGTCGACCGGATCCGGCTGTCCAGGCCGGTCGTCGTGCGTCTCGACGGCAACAACGCGGCCCGGGGCCGGGCGGTTCTCGACGCGCGTGCGCATCCGCTGGTCGAGCAGGTCACCACCATGGACGGCGCCGCGCGCCGTGCCGCCGAACTCGCCCACATCGTCTGAGGAGCCGGGACATGGCCATCCACCTGACCACGCAGAGCAAGATCCTCGTCCAGGGCATGACCGGCGCCGAGGGCATGAAGCACACCCGGCGGATGCTCGCGGCCGGCACGGACGTCGTCGGCGGGGTCAACCCGCGCAAGGCCGGCCGTACCGTCGACGTCGACGGGCACCCGCTGCCGGTCTTCGGCTCGGTCGCCGACGGCATGCGCGCGACCGGCGCCGACGTCAGCGTCGTCTTCGTGCCGCCCGCCTTCGCCAAGGCGGCCGTCACCGAGGCCGCCGACGCCCGGATCCCGCTGGCCGTCGTCATCACCGAGGGCGTCCCGGTCCACGACACCGTCGCCTTCACCGCGTACGCACGGCAGCGGGGCACGCGGATCATCGGACCCAACTGCCCCGGCCTGATCTCCCCGGGCCAGTCGAACGCGGGCATCATCCCCGCCGACATCGCCAAGCCCGGCCCCATCGGCCTGGTCTCCAAATCGGGCACCCTCACCTACCAGCTCATGCACGAACTGCGCGACACCGGCTTCTCCACCTGTGTCGGCATCGGCGGCGACCCCGTCGTCGGCACCAGCCACATCGACTGCCTGGCCGCGTTCCAGGACGACCCCGACACCGAACTGATCGTCCTGATCGGGGAGATCGGGGGCGACGCGGAGGAGCGGGCCGCCGCCTACATCCGCGACCACGTCACCAAGCCCGTCGTCGGCTACGTCGCCGGGTTCACCGCGCCCGAGGGACGCACCATGGGCCACGCCGGCGCCATCGTCTCCGGATCCACCGGCACCGCCCGCGCCAAGCAGGAGGCCCTGGAGGCCGCCGGGGTACGGGTGGGCCGCACCCCGACGGAGACGGCCCGGGCCGTGCTGGAGACCTTGCGGCGGGGCTGAACCGGAGACCTGGCGGCAGATTCCGAGCCGGGACGCGCCACCCGTACCGCCGACCCGCGGGGGAAGGCAGGCACCTCCCCGCACGCCCCGCACCCTCCATCCCCTCAGCGAGAGCGGAGGCCGCACGCCCTGTACCCCCCGCACCTTCCATCCCCGCCGATCGAGAGCGGAGACCACGTATGACACCAGCCCCCGCCCCCACCCCCGCCCCGCAGCCACCGCCCCCTCCTCCCGTCGCACTCCTCAAACACGGCACCTCCTACGCCGACGCCTGGCAGCGCTGTCTCGCGGTCGCCCCCGAGGCCTTCCGGGAGCAGGGCACCGGCAACCTGTGGGCCGGTGCCTGGCGCCCCGACGGCCGGACCCTGCCCGCGACCACCCCGGTCGACGGCACCCCCGTCGCCGGTGCTCCCCGCCTGGACGGCGACACCGCCCACCAGGCTGTACGGGCCGCCCTCGACCAGCACCGCGCCTGGCGGCACCTCCCGCTGCCCGAACGGCGGGCCCGCGTCGCCGCCACCCTGGACGCGCTCGCCGGGCACCGTGAACTGCTCGCCCTGCTGCTCGTCTGGGAGATCGGCAAGCCCTGGCGACTCGCCCTCGCGGACGTGGACCGGGCGATCGACGGCGTGCGCTGGTACGCCGACCGGATCGAACCGATGCTCGCGGGCCGGGCCCCGCTGGACGGGCCCGTGTCGAACATCGCCGGCTGGAACTACCCGATGAGCGTGCTCGTGCACGCCGCCCTCGTGCAGGCGCTCGCCGGCAACGCGGTCATCGCCAAGACCCCGACCGACGGCGGCGTGGCGTGCCTCACCCTGGCCGCCGCGCTGGCCGCCCGGGAGGGGGTGCCCCTGACCCTGGTCGGCGGCGGCGGGCGCGAGCTGAACCAGGCGCTGGTGCGGGCGCCGGAGATCGGCTGCGTGTCCTTCGTCGGGGGCCGCGACACCGGCGCGGCCGTCGCCACCGCCGTCGCCGGCCTGGGCAAGCGGCACATCCTGGAGCAGGAGGGTCTGAACACCTGGGGCATCTGGGAGTTCTCCGACTGGGCGGCGCTCACCGCCGTCGTCCCCCGTCTCTTCGACTACGGCAAACAGCGCTGCACCGCCTACCCGCGCTTCGTCGTCCAGCGCTCCCTCTTCGACGCGTTCCTCGCCGCCTACCTGCCGGCGGTACGGGCCGTCCGCGTGGGCCACCCGCTGGCGGTGGCGGACCCGGCCGATCCGCTCCCCGAGCTGGACTTCGGACCGCTGATCAACGCGGCCAAGGCCGAGGAGCTGACCGCCCAGGTGGCCGAGGCCGTCGACCGGGGCGCCGTACCGCTGTACCGGGGCCGGCCGGAGGAGGGGCGCTTCCTGCCGGGCCAGGACACCTCCGCCTACGTCCACCCGGTCACCCTGCTCGGCCCGCCGCCGTCCTCCCCGCTGCACCACACCGAGCCCTTCGGGCCGGTCGACACGATCGTCCTCGTCGACACCGAGGCCGAGCTGCTGGCCGCGATGAACGCGTCCAACGGCGCGCTGGTGGCCACGCTCGCCACGGACGACCGCGCCGCCTACGACCGGCTCGCCCCGCAGGTCCGCGCCTTCAAGACCGGGCACGGCGTCCCGCGCTCCCGCGGCGACCGGGACGAGCTGTTCGGCGGCTTCGGCGCGTCCTGGCGCGGCGCCTTCGTCGGCGGTGAGCTCCTGGTCCGGGCGGTGACGCGGGGCCCGGCGGGGGAGCGGCTGCCCGGGAACTTCCCGGAGTACCAGCTCATGCCCTGACTCTCACGCTCGGCGCACACGGCCTCGCGGACCGTGCACCGTCGCGATCCGGCGTCCTGCCTCGCCCCCCCCGCGGACGGATACGCAGGTGAAACGCACTCCGAAACCTTGGTATTGTTGTCCATGTCGCCGCGCGGAACACACCCCGCAAGGCGGCAGACACCTGGTCCGGGTGGCGGAATGGCAGACGCGCTAGCTTGAGGTGCTAGTGCCCTTTATCGGGCGTGGGGGTTCAAGTCCCCCCTCGGACACTCGCAGTAACGACATGGTGGCGAGGGCCCCGACCTGACGGTCGCGGTCCTCGCTTTTTCCGTACCCGGCACCCGGGGTCCGGCGCCGCCGGCCGGATCCCGGTGGGGGCCGGCCGGCGGGACGGGTTCAGCTCCCCGCGCAGTAGGCCATCAGCGTGTCGTGGTTGGCCTTGAACTGGTCGTAGATCGCCGCGTTGTCGATCTTCAGCAGCGTCTCGTCGTTGGCCCGCAGCGCGGAGTAGGTGTAGTTGTGGCTGCCGGTCCACACCAGCTTGCGGTTGGCGACCCCGTCGTACGTTCCCTGGATCAGCAGGTACTTGGAGTGCACCCCGATCTTGTAGGTGCCGTCGGGGCTGTTCTCGTAGCACTCCACCCGCTTGGTCAGCTTGCCGTAGAGGGTGTCCGTCACGGCCTGGCTCATGGAACCCGGCGCGCCGTCGGCAGCCAGGTAGACCGAGCACCCCGAGTTCACCAGGCTGACCAGCTTCTTGGCGACCTCGTCACGGCTGAAGAGGTTCATGCCGACGCGGATCTGGGTGCCTCCGGAGCAGCTGACGTTGTCCAGGATCAGCTTGACGGTGTCGGTGCTCGCGTCGTTGTTCCACGACGTGCCGGACGCCTCGTGGCGGGGGAAGAAGTACGCCTTGTACGGGCCGGTGGAGCTGGTCGGCGTCTGGTAGTAGTCGGTGTTGCCCGACGAGGACGAGCCGTAGGACAGCAGGTCCGAGAAGTACGACTGGTAGATGCCGTACAGGCCGGAGTCCGGGATCGTCACGGCGTTGTTGAAGTAGGTGGTGCGCTGCGAGGTGGTCATGTTGTGCGAGGTCTGCACCACCACGTTGCTGGCGCCGCCCACGTTGGAGAACAGCCAGAACTTGTTGTGGTTGATCGCCGGATCGCCGGAGGTGAGCTCCCGGGTCCCGATGCAGCCGCGCGCGCTGGGGCAGGCCATCACCCACGACGACTGGGTGCGGTCGGTGCCCAGGCCGTCTTTCAGGGTGGTGTACTCGCCCCCGCTCATGGTGGTGGTGGTGTTGTCCACGATGATGCGGACCTTGACGCCTCGCGCCTTCGCGTTGACCAGCGCCTGGGCGGCCGTGCCGTCGGTGAACGTGTAGGCCGCGGCCGTGATCGACTCCCCGGCGGGGGTGGCGTTGATCAGGCTGACGATGTAGTCGCGGATCCGGTTCTGGTCGGCGGTGGTGCCTGACGGGTCGTTGAAGACGGCCGAGGTGGTGACCGTGACGGCGGCGTGGGCCGGGCTGGAGCAGATCAGGACGGTCGCGGGGAGCAGGACGGCTGTCAGGACCGCCCTCCACATCTTCGTCAGTCGACGCACAACGATCCCTTCGGGTGACGAGCCGGAACTGAGCGTATGTCAGGAGCCTGCGACAGGTTGCCCGTTCACTCCCGCCCGTGGCAACAGTGCGCACGTGAACTCGGCCCTGCGCGCCTGCCGCACGCCCGGTGCGTGCGCCGCCGCGCGCCTGGTGCGTCCGCCACCGCGCGCCGGGCGCGTCCGCCACGGTGGAGGACTCCGCACACGGCCTTCCGCACGGCCCCGCTGTCGCCTTCCGCACGGCCCGGCTGTTCTGTCGAATCCCTTGACGATCGCCCCTCCGGCCCGGTTAACTCACGTCCTAAATTAAGTCATGAGTGCAATCCCCGAAGGGACCCGGGAGCCATGCGCAGCATCCGAGCCGCGGCCGTAGGCGCCGTCACCCTGTCTCTCGCCCTCGCGGCCACGGCCTGCGGAGGCGGATCGTCCACCAACGGCGGGTCGAACGACTCACCCAAGACGCTGACGTACTGGGCCTCCAACCAGGGCGCCAGCGTCGCCGTGGACAAGAAGGTCCTCCAGCCGGAACTCGACAAGTTCGAGAAGCAGACCGGCGTCAAGGTGAAGCTGGAGGTCGTGCCCTGGTCGGATCTGCTCAACCGGATCCTGACCGCGACCACCTCCGGCCAGGGCCCGGACGTGCTGAACATCGGCAACACCTGGAGCGCCTCCCTCCAGGCGACCGGCGGACTGCTGTCGTGGGACCAGAAGAACTTCGCCAAGATAGGCGGCAAGGAACGCTTCTCCGACACGGCTCTCGGCTCGACCGGCGCCCAGGGCAAGGACCCGGCCGCCGTCCCCCTGTACTCGATGGCGTACGCCCTCTACTACAACAAGAAGATCTTCGCCGACGCCGGGATCAGCAAGCCCCCGGCCACCTGGGACGAGCTGATCGCCGACGGCAAGAAGATCAACGCCAAGGGCAAGTCCGTGCTCGGCGCCGAGGGCGCCAACCTGTCGGAGAACATCCACCACGTCTTCGTCTTCGCCAAGCAGCACGGCGCCGACTTCTTCACCGCCGACGGCAAGCCCGACTTCACCAACCCCAAGATCGTCGAGGCGGTGAAGAGCTACGTCGACCTGATGGCCAAGGACAAGGTCATCCCGGCCGGCGACGCCGAGTACGCGCAGAACCAGTCCGTCAGCGACTTCGCCAAGGGCAAGCAGGCGATGCTGCTGTGGCAGTCCGCCACCGCCAACCTCAAGTCCCAGGGCATGAGCGAGGACACCTACGGCGTCGCGCCGGTACCGGTGGTCTCCGGGGCGCCCGGCGCCGGCACCCAGGTCAACTCGGCGGTCATGGGCATCAACATCGCCGTCTTCAAGAACACGCACAACCTCGACGGCGCCACGAAGTTCGTGAAGTTCATGACCTCCGACGCCGAGCAGAAGATCCTGAACACCGCGTACAGCTCCATCCCGCCGGTCAAGGCCGCCCAGGGCGACGCGGCGTTCAACGCGCCGGGCACCGCCGTGCTGAAGGACACCCTCGCCAAGAGCGCCGCCGCGCTGCCGCAGGTGCCGTCCGAGTCGCAGTTCGAGACGGCCGTCGGCACGGCCGTCAAGGAGCTGTTCGCCGACGCCGCCGCCGGACGCGCCGTGACCACCGACTCGGTCAAGGCGAAGCTGGAGAAGGCCCAGCAGCAGATGCCGGCGGCGTGACCACGATGACGACCACCGCACTGAAGGAACCGGTGCGCGAGACCTCCCCCGGTGCGGCGCGCGAACCCCGCCGCCGCGCCGGGCGGATCAGACGCGTCTCCCTGCCGTACCTGCTCCTGCTGCCCGCCCTGCTCCTCGAACTCCTCGTCCACCTGGTGCCGATGGCGATCGGCATCGTGATGAGCTTCAAGCAGCTCACCCAGTTCTACATCCGCGACTGGGGCACCGCCCCCTGGAGCGGCTTCGACAACTACAAGGTGTCGGTCGACTTCGACGCCCCCGTCGGCAAGGCGCTGCTCCAGTCCTTCGGCATCACCGTCGGCTTCACCCTGCTGTCGGTCGGCCTGTGCTGGCTGATCGGCACGGCCGCCGCCGTCTACATGCAGGGCACCTTCCGGGGCCGCGGCCTGCTGCGCGCCCTGTTCCTGGTGCCGTACGCACTGCCCGTCTACGCGGCCGTCATCACCTGGGTGTTCATGTTCCAGCACGACAACGGCCTGGTGAACCACGTGCTGCACGACCAGCTGCACCTCACCGACAAGCCGTCGTTCTGGCTGATCGGCGACAACAGCTTCTACGCGCTGCTCACCGTGTCCGTGTGGAAGGGCTGGCCGTTCGCGTTCCTGATCGTGACGGCCGGGCTGCAGAACATCCCCCGGGAGCTGTACGAGGCCGCCGCGCTGGACGGCGCGGGGATGTGGCAGCAGATCCGCCGCATCACCCTGCCGTCGCTGCGCCCGGTCAACCAGGTGCTGGTCCTGGTGCTGTTCCTGTGGACGTTCAACGACTTCAACACGCCCTACGTGCTGTTCGGCAAGGCCGCTCCCGAGGCGGCCGACCTGATCTCGGTGCACATCTACCAGTCCTCCTTCGTTGCCTGGAACTTCGGCACCGGCTCGGCCATGTCCGTCCTGCTGCTGCTGTTCCTGCTCGTCGTGACGGGCGGATACCTGCTGCTGACCTCGCGTGGACGGAGGGCCTCCCATGCCTGACCTGTCGCTGTCGCCCCCGCGCACCTCGCCGATGGCGCCCCCGCGTTCCTTCGTGTGGTCGCGCCGGGTGTTCCTCACGCTGCTCGCCGGGTTCGTACTGCTCCCGGTGTACGTGATGATCTCCAGCTCGCTGAAGCCGCTCGCCGACGTCACCGGCAAGTTCCGCTGGCTGCCCAGCGAGCTGACCATCCGGCCGTACATCGACATCTGGTCGACCGTGCCGCTCGCGAGGTACTTCATGAACTCGCTGATCGTGGCCGGCGCGGCCACGGTCTGCTCGGTGGTCATCGCCGTGTTCGCGGCCTACGCCGTCAGCCGCTACGAATTCCGCGGCAAGCGCGTGTTCACGGTCACCGTGCTGTCCACGCAGATGCTCCCGGGCATCCTCTTCCTGCTGCCGCTCTTCCTGATCTACGTCAACATCGGCAACGCCACCGGCATCGCCCTGTTCGGCTCCCGCGGCGGGCTGATCCTGACCTACCTCACCTTCTCGCTGCCGTTCTCCATCTGGATGCTGATCGGCTACTTCGACTCGGTGCCGCGCGACCTGGACGAGGCGGCGCTCGTGGACGGCTGCGGCCCGTTCGGCGCGCTGTTCCGGATCGTCGTACCGGCGGCGATCCCGGGCATCGTCGCGGTCGCCGTCTACGCCTTCATGACCGCCTGGGGCGAGGTGCTCTTCGCCTCGGTCATGACCAACGACACCACCCGCACCCTCGCCGTCGGCCTCCAGGGCTACTCCACCCTGTACGACGTCTACTGGAACCAGATCATGGCCGCCTCGCTGGTCGTCAGCGTGCCCGTGGTGGCCGGCTTCCTGCTGCTCCAGCGCTATCTCGTCGCGGGTCTGACGGCGGGCGCCGTCAAGTGACCCCCACCCCTGATCCCGAAGGGACTTCCGTGTCCGAAGCCATCGACCTCGCTGCCCTCCCGCCCGACTTCCTGTGGGGAACGGCCACAGCGGCGTACCAGATCGAGGGGGCCGTCGCCGAGGACGGCCGTTCGCCCTCGATCTGGGACACCTTCTCGCACACCCCGGGGAAGATCGCGAACGGTGACAACGGCGACGTCGCCTGCGACCACTACCACCGCTGGCGCGGGGACATCGGCCTGATGCGGCAACTCGGCGTCAACGCCTACCGGTTGTCCGTGGCCTGGCCCCGGGTGGTCCCCGGCGGCACCGGTGCGGTGAACCCCAAGGGACTCGCGTTCTACGACGAACTGGTGGACGCGCTGCTGGAGGCGGGCATCACCCCGTCCGTCACGCTCTACCACTGGGACCTGCCGCAGGCGCTCCAGGACCGCGGCGGCTGGCCGGAGCGGGACACCGCCCTGGCGTTCGCGGAGTACGCCTCGGTGGTCGCCGAACGCCTCGGCGACCGCGTCAAGCTCTGGGCCACCCTCAACGAGCCGTCCTGCTCGGCCTGGATCGGCCATCTCGAAGGCACGATGGCGCCGGGCTGGACCGACCTCACCGCCGCCGTCCGCGCCTCCTGCCACCTGCTCCTCGGCCATGGCCTCGCCACCCAGGCGATCCGGGCCGCCGCCCCCGGCGCGCAGGTCGGCATCGTCAACAACCTCTCCACCGTGCACCCGGTCAGCGACCGCCCCGAGGACCTGGCGGCGGCCCGCCGGCACGACGGCCATGTCAACCGCTGGTGGCTCGACCCCGTGCACGGCCGAGGCTTCCCCGCCGACATGGTGGAGACCTACGGCGTCGAACTCCCCGTCAATGAAGCCGACCTGGCCACCATCGCGGCCCCGCTCGACTGGCTCGGCCTGAACTACTACTTCCCCGCGTACGTCACCGACGACCCCGAGGGGCCCGCTCCGTACGTCCGTTCCGTCCGCCGCGAGGGCGTCCCGCGCACCGGTATGGACTGGGAGATCGACGCCTCCGGCATCGAGACGCTGCTGCTGAGGCTCACCGAGGAGTACGGCGCCCGGAAGATCTACGTCACCGAGAACGGCTCCGCCTTCCCGGACGTGGTCCGCCCCGACGGCAGCGTCGACGACCCGGAGCGCCAGGACTACCTGGAGCGCCACCTCGCCGCCTGCGCCTCCGCCGCCCGCAAGGGCGCCCCGCTGGCCGGCTACTTCGCCTGGTCGCTGCTGGACAACTTCGAGTGGGCGTACGGCTACGACAAGCGGTTCGGCCTGGTCCACGTCGACTACCGCACCCAGGTCCGCACGATCAAGGGCAGCGGCCGCCGGTACGCGGACATCGTCCGCGTCCACCGCGGCCAGACACGCCGGGCCGCCTGAGCCACGGCCCGGACGGCCGGTGGACACGACTGGGGAGTTCGTGTCCACCGGCCCACCTCCCCCCAAGGGCTGTCATGTACGTGACATAGATCAGGAAGCGCACCTCCACCCCACAAGGAGAGCCGCATGCCCAGCCGCATCCCCCGCACCCTGCTCGCCGCCCTGGCCACCACGGCCCTGCTCTGCTCCGGCCCGCTCCTGGCCGAGCCCGCCGCCGCGGCCCCCGCCGCCGCCGGCTGGGACACCGACCGCGCGGCCGCCGCCTACGCGGTGAACCCCGCGGCCGTCACCGCCTCCGGCAGCGAGAACGCCGGCACCACGCCCGGCCTCGCCTTCGACGGCAACGGCGCCACCCGCTGGTCCAGCGACTTCGCCGACGACGCCTGGATCCGCGTCGACCTCGGCTCGGTGATCCGGGTCGACCGCGTCGTCCTCGACTGGGAAGCCGCCTACGGCAAGCGCTACGTGCTGGAGGCGTCCCGCGACGGCACCACCTGGACGCCCTTCTACACCGAGACCGCGGGCACCGGCGGCTCGGTCACCGCGCACACCTACCCCCAGGAGGTCACCGGCCGCTACATCCGCCTGCGCGGCCTCGAACGCGCCACGCCGTACGGCTACTCGCTGTGGGACTTCAAGGTCTACGGCGGCGAACCCGCACCCGCGTCGGCCACCCGCACCAACCTCGCCCTGAACCACCCGGCGTACTCCAATTTCTACCAGCACGCCGGCAACTCGCCCGCGTTCGTCACCGACGGCGGCTGGCCCGCCAACCTCAAGGACGACGCGACCCGCTGGTCCAGCGACTGGAACGCGGACCGCTGGGTCTCGGTCGACCTGGGCGCCCCCTCGGTCATCTCCTCCGTCGACCTCTACTGGGAGGCGGCCTACGCCGTCGACTACCAGCTCCAGATCTCCGACGACAACCGCACCTGGCGCACGGTGTACCAGCCGTCGGCCGCCGACGTGGCCGCCCGCCGCGCCAACGTGAAGTCCCCGGCCGAGGCCGTGGGCCTGCACGACACCGTCACCCTGCCCGCACCGGTCACCGGCCGCTACGTGCGCATGCTCGGCAAGGAGCGCCGCTCCTTCTACAACCCGGCCCCCGCCACGGCCCAGTTCGGCTACTCGCTGTACGAGTTCCAGGTCTGGGGCACCGGCGGCAGCGCCTCAGCCGCGTACCCGGCCCTGCCCGCCGACCAGCCGGGCACCTACCGCACCACCTTCTTCGACGACTTCACGGGCGCCTCGCTCGACCGCTCGAAGTGGCGCGTGGTGCGCACCGGCACCGAGATGGGCCCGGTCAACGGCGAGTCCCAGGCGTACGTCGACTCCCCGGACACCATCCGCACCGAGAACGGCGAGCTGATCCTCCGGGCGAAGTACTGCAAGGGCTGCACCCGGGCGGGCGGCGGCACCTACGACTTCACCTCCGGCCGCATCGACACCCACACCCACGTCGACTTCACCTACGGCAGGGTCAGCGCCCGGATGAAACTGCCCGTCGGCGACGGGTTCTGGCCGGCGTTCTGGCTGCTCGGCAGCAACGTGGACGACCCGTCCGTCTCCTGGCCGGCCTCCGGCGAGACCGACATCATGGAGAACATCGGCTACCCCGACTGGACCAGCACCGCCCTGCACGGCCCCGGCTACTCGGCCGACGGCAACATCGGCGCCCGCCAGACCTACCCGGGCGGCGGCACGGCCGACCAGTGGCACACCTACGCGGTGGAGTGGACCCCGACGGCGATGCGGTTCACCGTCGACGACCGCCTGGTCCAGGAGACGACCCGCAACAAGGTGGAGTCCACCCGGGGCCAGTGGGTCTACGACCACAACCAGTACGTCATCCTGAACCTCGCCCTCGGCGGCGCCTACCCGGCCGGCTGGAACAAGGCCACCACCCCCTACTGGGGCCTGCCCCAGTCCAGCGTGGACCGGATCGCGGGCGGGGGAGTGCAGGCGGAGGTGGACTGGGTGCGGGTGGAGCAGAAGGGGTGAGTCGGCCACGCGTGCCGCCGTTGTCTCGTAATCCACGGTCCCTCAGTCACACAAGACACGGTGGGGCCCCGGGGCCTGCTCCTCGCCCCGTCCACCGTATGGAGCTTCCACCGTCGTGCCGGTGTCGCGACGGCACGCGCCTGCAGGTGGAGCCGTCGACCGAGAGAGGCGGGACAGCGGCGGCCCTGCGCCCCCCGGGTAGCCACCCGCGTCGGTGTCAGTCCCGACAGGTAATCTCTGTTTCATCGTCATCGCGGCCCGACGGGCTTCCGCTCCGCCCCGGTGGAGTCTTGAAGGACACGCCCCCACCCGCACGAGTTGCTTCGTGCTGCCTGGGGGGAGTCCTTGCTGTTCCGCGCGTCCGCGACAACGGTCGCCGTCATGGCGCTCGACGGTTCGCTGTTCCTGCACCTCACCGACCAGTTCGTCCACATGCACGGTTACCGTCCCGGCACCTCGGAGGTGCGCTCCTGGGAGCGCAGCATCCCGGTCCTGGCCGCCGCGCTCAACGACGTGGGCCTGGGCGATGTGGAGATCATGCTGGAGTACGCGCTACCTCTGAACAGCAAGCGCGCCGACGCCGTGCTCGCCGGCGTGCACCCCGTCACCGGGGAGCCGTCATACGTAGTGGTGGAGCTGAAGCAGTGGAGCCAGGCGCTGCCATACGAGGACGACCCCACCCTGTGCCACGTCGACGCCTACGCACAGCCGGTCCTCAACCCCATCAGGCAGGTACGCCGCTACTGTGACTACCTGGTCAATTTCAACGGGGCAGTGGCTGAACACGGTCACCGGATAAGCGGTGTGGCGTTCCTGCACAACGCCACGGAGTTCGGCGTGACCGGCCTTCGCGAGATCGAGAACGACGGTCACGGGCTGCTCTTCACCGGAGAACGCCGTGGCGCCTTCCTCGACCACCTCCGGTCCAGGCTGAGCGACAAGCATCCCGGTGCCTCGGCCGCGGACGAGTTGCTCGCGGGTGCCACCGTGCCGTCGAGGCAACTGATGTCGGTGGCCGCCGAAGAAGTGCGGGAACGTCAGCAGTTCGTGCTGCTGGACGAGCAACAGGTCGCCTACCGCATGGTGCTCAACGCGGTGGAGAAGGCGAAGCACGCCGATCGCAAGGAGGTCGTGATCGTCACCGGCGGTCCGGGCACCGGCAAGAGCGTCATCGCCCTGCAGTTGCTCGGGGAGCTGTACCGGCGTGGGGTTCCGGCTCTGCACGCCACCGGCTCGCAGTCGTTCACCAAGACGATGAGGAAGGTCGCGGGATCCCGGAAGCGGGAGGTCCAGGACCTGTTCAAGTACTTCAACAGCTTCATGACCGCCGAGAAGAACAGCTTGGGCGCCCTCATCTGCGACGAGGCGCACCGCATCCGGGAGACCTCCGCCAACCGCTACACCCGTGCCGAGCACCGTACCGGCACAGCCCAGGTCGATGAACTCATCGACGTCGCTCACGTGCCCGTCTTCTTCCTCGACGAGCACCAGGTCGTGCGGCCGGGCGAGATGGGCACCGCGGCAGACATCAAGGCGGCGGCGAAACGTGACATCCCCTGTCACGTCGTTCCGCTGGACAGCCAGTCCCGCTGTGGTGGCAGTGACTCCTACCTGCGCTGGGTCGTCCGGCCCCTCGGCCTGGAACCCGGCGGGCCTGTGGTCTGGGAACCCGACGACCGCATGCAGTTGCTGGTCGCCGACAGTCCCCAGGAGATGGAGGCGTTCCTCCAAGCTCGCCGCGCGCAGGGCTACCCGCACGCATGTCCGCCGGCTACTGCTGGCGCTGGTCCCCCGAGCCCAAGCCAGGCGAGCCGCTCCCGCCCGACGTCGTCATCGGTGACTGGGCCCGCCCCTGGAAACTGCGGGGTGACCGCTCGGTCTCCGGCGCGCTCCCGGCCGCCCTGTGGGCCACCGACCCGGCCGGCTTCGGCCAGGTCGATTGCGGAAGTAGCCGCCACCCCCACCAGGATCCACGTCCGCGACTCGAAGGACACGACTCGCGCCTCGTTGGCCGTGGACCCCACGGCCTGGGCCGAGTTCGTCGGCTTCGCGGCACTTCGAACAGACGCGGGGCGCTCGGCAAACGCTCCGCTCGCCGAGGGCCCCGCGCACGCCCGCTCGCGCAACACCTTCAGTAGCCCAGGCGCCCTGCTCGCCGGATGCCCGCGCCGGCGCAGACCGGTGCGGCCGTCGACGTCCGCCTCGGGCCCGGTGCCGGGCTCGGCTGAGACTGAGGTCAGAACGCCTTCAGATAGACCCTTGCCTGATCGTCCTTGAGCGCCTGGACGTAGATGTCGATCCACTGCACCTTCTTGCGGCGATCGTCCTTCACGCACGGAGGGCAGACACCGGCCGAACGGGCTCCCTTCAGCGTCTGCGGCTCGGCTAGCCCAATGTGCCGGAACAGCTCGCCATCCGGGGCGAAGTCGGCCTTCTTCAGCTTCAGCGGTTCTTCGGGCCGAAGGTCCGCCGCGATGCCCTCGGCGTTCTTCTCGCTGGTGACGAACGAGAGGAGGTAGATGTCCTCCTGAGGGTTGATCTGCACAGCTCCCTTGACCTCGGTCGCACCCTTGGGCGCCGTCACGTGCATGAACGCCGACGCCTCGGGCGCGCCGGCGTTCTCGTCCCACCGCGAGGTGCGCCCGTCGGTCACACGGCGATCGTCCGTGTCCGGGCTGGAGCAGGCGGAAAGCAGAAGAGTGGCTGCCACTGCCGCGATGAGGAGGGCACCTTGTTTGGTCGTCACCGGTTCTCCTCGTCGCCGCGCGAGACGTCGCCGCGGGTTCCTTCTCGTCCTTGGTCCGGCGGGTTCACTGTCGGTTTCGCATCGCTGTTCAGGTCGTAGGTGTACGTGGAGCTACTGCCTCGCATGTCGAACTCCTGAGCAAGTCCGGTCTTGTGCAACCGTCCCATCTCGGAGTCCGGGATCACTACGCCTCCGGGGAAGGTGGTCGACTTGCCGGCGTCCCAGTTGTAGCGGTCCCACACGTTGGCCTGGTATTCGAGCGAAACCTTGGGCTTGCCGTCCGCCGCGGGGGTGACGGTGACCATCCCCGACACGTTCTGCTGGTGGGAGCCGACCGCGTGGAACCACTCGTCGCTTCGGAAGGTGCGACCGACCGCCTTGCTCTCCACCGGCACGACGACCGTCTTGTCACCACCGGCCTTCTCGAAGGCGTCGAGCCCCTGCTGTCGCCACGCGTCCTGGTTCTGGGCGATGTGGACCGAGACATCATCGCGAAATCCGGGATCATCCTTGAGGATGCGGTCGATGTCCAGGTCCAGCGGTTCACCCGTTGCACTCAGGTAATGCTCCATGTTGCGCGACGCGGCGTTCTCGCCGCTGAAGTCGCCGCCGGCCGCGATGCCCTGCGCGCGGGCCAGGTACCACAGATCCTTGGCCGTGGGCTTCTCGGTGTTGAACGCTCCGGACCCCGCGTCAGCAGCATGCCAGTGGTACAGCGGGCTCATGATCCCCGCCTTCCGCAACTCGTCGCCCTTTTCCTGAAGCAGGATGCCGCGCGTGACCGGATCGAGGCCGCGCCACCACTCGGCGACCGCCTTCTTGCCCTTGGGGACGTGCTGCGCCTTCGCCCTCTCCGCAAGCGACGGGTACGGGTCGAGTCCCGCTTCCTGGTTGAAACCGCCGATCGTGCCGTCCAAGGGGTCTCTGTCCTGCATCACGGAGGCGAGAGCGAGTTTGAACCCCTCGTCCGCGTCATTCAGGGCCGCCACCGCCGAGTCCAGTTGCGCGGCCCATCCGGCAGCAGCCTTACGGGCGCTCTCCTGGTAGTCGGGATCGTGCACGTAGGCCATGTACTCGTTGTGATCCAGCTTGGACGTGTCGAAGGCGACGGCGCCTTGCTCGGACACCTTCATGCCGGCCTTCACCGCGTCCTCTCGGACGTACTCGATCTTCTTGCGGAGACGGCTGAATTCAGCGTGTGCGTCTCGGAGCAGTCCGGCGACGGCCTTCGCCTCGCTCTGCGCTCCCTGGTACTCCTTCCACGTCACGTCGAAGCGTGCGGAGCCGACGATGGCACTCAGGCCCACCCATGTGTCACCGAGGGAAATGCCACGTACTTCCTGTTCGTAGGTCCGCGCGAGCTTGTCGAAGTCCTTGGCCATGGCGGCCCAGTCGTCGGCAGCCGTGGTGAGCTTCGACAGGTCGGTGCCCATGATCTCGTAGTACGTCACCACGACTGAACTCCTGTGTGCGCCTGCGGTTCGGACCTGTGCGATCAGAACGAGTCGAGCGCGGAGGACTTGCGGATGCCCAGCCCCACGCCGGTGTCCGTGTTCTGCAGCAGCGTGTTGGTGGCGCGCAACGCGGCCTTTTCTGAGCCGAGGCGGTTCATCAGCGTCGTGAGCTGTTCGCTCCACGTCTTACGCGCGGTCTTCAGAGCAGTTCCGGTGAGCCACCCCTCAAACTCCCGTGCGGCTGCCCCCGTGCTCTCACGCGCCTGGGTGCCGTCCCTGTGGGTGTCAGGCTCCAGGTGCCTCTCGATCGCCTCGGCTGCCTTCTTCTTCTCCGCGGGACTCGAAGCGAGATCCTTGCCGCCGGACGGCGAGCCTCCACCGCCATCCAGCGGGGCCACCTGGTTCAGACGCATCCGGGCCGGCGCCGCACCGACTGGTGAGTCTTCAGTCATGATCTCTCCCCCGAGTGTGATCAGATGCCCGCAACTTTACGTGAGGCACAGTTAGGGCTGCAAAGTGCTGGTGAGCCGAAAACCGGCCTCGTTGACGCGGTACGGACCGCGTCGGCGAAGGCGTACCTGACCCTGGACGGCACGGGAATCCTGAGGGTTGTGCATGCTGGCCCCTTGGAGCGCGGAGCAACTGTAAATTCCTGCCATGAAGCAGGGTAAAGAGGTTGAGAACCCCGAGTCGCGTTTCTTCGCGGTGCTGCTGGCGGCAGCGAAGCTTCCGGGTGTGCGTATCCACAGGGAGGCGTATCTCCGAAGCGCGCTGGCTCGCCACTGCTCCGAGGAGGAGATCCGACGAGCGACAGAAGGGACTCCCGCCGCGGCGGGCATCACCGTCGAATTTCTCGACAAGGTCGCCAACGACTCCATCCGCTACGAAACCGCCAAGGTCAGCGCCCTCTCTGCCGCGGCCGGGATACCCGGCATCCTCGCCCTTCCCGCCACGGTACCCGCCGACGTGGCCCAGTACGTCGGCCACATGCTGCGCATCGCGGCAGAAGCTTGCCTATCTCTACAGCTGGCCCGAGCTGTTCTCCGACGAGGGCGATGACGTCGATGACGCGACCGTGGGGATGCTCACGCTGTTCTTCGGCGTGATGTTCGGCACCCAGTCGGCGAACGCCGCTGTGGGGAGGGTCGCGGGGATGATGTCGGAACAGGTCGCCAAGAAGCTGCCTCAGAAGGCGCTCACCAAGGGCGTCGTCTATCCCATAGTGAAGAAGGTCGCGGCCTACATCGGCGTCAAGATGACGAAGGAGTCGTTCGCGAAGGCCGTCTCGAAGGCCATCCCTCTCGTAGGGGCTGCTGTGTCCGGCGGGCTCACCTTCGCGACCTACCTTCCGATGGCCAAGAGGCTAAAGAAGCACCTCGCCGGCCTGCCGCTGGCGGACCCGTCGCACCGAGTGATGGAGGGGGAAGTCGTGGACGTCGAAGTCGTAGAAGAGCACGAATCCTTCGTCCCGGCACAGGCTGAACCGCACGGCGCGGACTCCGCTGCCGTCAAGCTGGAGGAACCCAGGTCCTGACGGCGCGAGAGCCCTCCCGACTGCGCAGTGTTCCGGCCTTCCGTCTTCGACGCAGGCGCGGGCCCGAGTTCTCAGCTGTGGGACACCTTCGCCGCTTCCGCGTTCAAGGAAGACGCGGAGCCGGGCTTCTGCTGGACCCAGTACACCGGTCACGGGCCCGGCCCGGAGTTGCCGGGTGACCCCGCGCTCCGTGCTGGAGATCGGCTGCGGCACCGGCCCGTGCTCTCGTCCACCTTGCTCGGCGAGGTATCACTGCCCTCATCCTTTGCCCACCTTGATCGGAACTTTGCTGCCCCTTGGCTCGGATCGCGAGAGCAAACCGGCTCGGTGATCTACCGTCTTCGGGCCGGTCAGCCGACTCAGGGGGAGCAGAAGACGCCATGGGTGACCACAGTGACGGCAAGGTCCTCGACATCAAGATCGCCGACCTGAAGGCGACGGCCCCGCATTTCCATACGCACAGCTCCGACCTCGCCAAGGCGCTGACCAAGCTCAAGGCCAGTCTGGCGGCGGCCGGTTCGCCGTGGGGTGACGACGAGCAGGGGAAGAAGTTCCACGAGCACTACGGCCCGCACGTCAAGAGGATGGAGGCCGCTGCCGGGATTCTCGCGCTCGGCCTGGCCAGTATCGAAGCGGCCATGACCGACATGGCCGACGGTCACATCGACAACGAACTGCTTGTCCGCTCGATGTTCAGCAGAATCCGGCCCGCCCCGCACGACGGCAACGGAAGCGCGCGGTGAGCGCAACCGACAAGGCCAAAAAGATCGTCCAGGACTTGACCGGCATGTGGTGGCCGGATGCCGACGAAGGGGGTCTGTGCGACGCGGCCAAAGCCTGGCGGGACTTCGCCAACGACCTGGAAGACGTGACGGTCGCGGCGAACAAGTCGGCGCGCGCCATCATCGAGCAGAACAAGGGCGAGGCGATATCCGCCTTCGATGACCCGTTCTGGCGCCGTTATTACTACGACGGGCACGACTGGCTCCAGGACATGATCGATGGCGCCCGGGACATGGCCAAGGCCCTCGACCAGTACGCCGACGTCGTCCACAAGGCTGTCAAGCACCTGGAACACGAGCTGGAGATCGTCGGCGCCACTATCGTCGCCGGCACCGCCCTCGCGGTCTTCACGCTGGGCATCTCCGAAGGCGCCGCGGCAGCCGCCACCGCCTCGATCCTGGAGCTGTCCGCCACGCTCGGCGTGACGGTGTCCACCGAGATCGCCACCATCGCCGGCACCACCCTCGCCACGGCCGCCATCGGGGGACTCGAATCGATTACGGTCGACCTCGCCGTGACTCAGCCCGTCGCCATGGCCACCGGCGAGAGCAAGGGCCTCAGCCTCGACGAGGTGAGCGACTCCGCCCTCTATGGCATGGAGTTCGGCGGCGCCTTCGGGGCAGGTGGGAGTACAGCCCGAATCGTCGCCGAGAACGGCGGAATGGAGGGCCTGTTCAACGGCTTCCGGCTGAACAGCGCGGCCCTCGACGAGATGGGCAAGTCCCGTACGTGGAAGCTGATCCAGTCCCCCGACTCGAAGATCCCCGCCGCACCGGCGAGGGCCGGCGATTACGAGTTGGTTTCGGGCGACCCGGTCTACTTCGGCAAGAACACCACCACGGTGGGTTACGACGAACGCACCCTGAACAACCTGCAACGGGTCGCCCGTGTCCCCGGCGTACACGACGTGGTCGTCCACGGCACGGACGAGGGGGTGTTCGTACCCGGCCGCGTCAACGGCGCGGGAAAGACCCTCACAGACTTCGAAGTGCACCCCAACCACATCGCGGACGCCATCCGCAGCAATCCCAACTACCACGGTGAACCGGTCCGCCTCATCTCCTGCTACTCGGGCGCGGACGCGAGACCGCCCGAGCTGCCCCTCGCGCAGTCCGTCGCCAACGAGCTCGGCGTGCCCGTCACGGCGCCCACGAGCAAGGTGGGAACGTCCCCCCAGCTCGGCCTCAACCAGACCCCCACCATCGGCAACAATGGCTACTGGCGCACATACCTGCCCATGGCCCACTAGCGGCAGGCTCACAGGAGTGGAAATGATCAAGCGAGCGGGCTTCTACCGGGAGATCGGCGGCCAGGCCACCGCGGCAGACGATGCGCCGTCGCTGCGAGATGCCGTACAGGACAGTGGGCCCTGGGACGAGGACCGTATCGTCGCCTACCTGGAATCGGGCCTGGAGATCTACTCCACGATGGGCGCCGTGCGCGACGTCCTCACCGGCGAAGAGTGGATCGTCGGCTCCGGATCTTTGATGACGGATGGCACCTGGCTCTGGCCCGTCGATCTCACGCACTACGTACGTCGCCACCACGCTGCTCTGCCGCAGGAATTCCTGGACCACATCCGGGCCAACAACTACACGGTCCCTGTGGTGCCCGACGAACGGGCCAGGCACATTTTCCAGGAGGAGTTCCCGGACCATGCTCCCGCCGCGGCCCCGTCCAAGGCTGCGGGCTTCTTCACCTGGTACGTGCCGAAACTGGACAGCGCGCGTGCCCAGCAGCTCCTCACGCATATGGAGGACGCCGGGCTCTCCGCCGTGCACCCGCTGACCAATGCTCTCTTCGGGTTCCGTGAGACGCCGGTCGGAAACCGTGAGCCGCTGATGGGGGGTGGCGCAGCCCTGGCCGCCGCCTTGGCCGACGATCGATACGCGAAGGCTGAGTTCACCTGCTGGAAGGGCTACGACCAGTCCCTGACCGGCATTGTGCGACGCACGGACGAGACGACGCAGAGCATCACGCTGCGCCTCACCGACGTCCCCGCGTCCGACCGCGAGGAGGCGGTCGCGGCACTGGTGCGCACGCTCGATCAGGATGCGGCCGACTGCCGCGGGTTCGTCATCGACCGAGCCGGCGTTTCGGCTTCCCAGGACTGGGACCGCATCCTCGTCGGCAACGGAGGGCACTTCACCGTGTGGCCCGACACCGTCGGCATCCTCCGGGACCGCGTGGGCAACCACCCTGAGCTGGCCAACAGCAAGCCGACTGCCTACGGCCCTCTCGACGTCTTCCACCGCGTGTGAACCTTCGACTGCCCTACAGGTCCCAGGACTGGTCCGACGGTCCTGATCGGGGGTCCGTCCGTTCAGGGTGTGGACGCTGTCGGTAGATCGATCATTACCGAGGAGGTATACAGCGCAAGGGACAGCGGGCGCCCGTCCGGTTGCAGGCCGCCCCGGGCAGGGAAGTCGGCCTGTCGTCGCTGGAGGCGGTGACCAGGGCAGACAGTGAGAACGAGCCACCGCTGTCCACGCTGCTCGCCGGTGCCGACTTCTCACTGCATGGCCTCTACTCCCGCATCCGTGCCCGTCCCGTTCATGCCGTCAGGCTTTCCCACTCAAGGAGTTCAGGTGCCGCCCCGCTTTCAGACCGCCCGCTTCCACGTCGACTCAGGCCCCGACTCCCTCTTCACGCGAGTCCGGCACATCCTGAGCGAACCGGTACAGCTGCGAGCACATGGCACGCACGTGACCGAACGGCTCCAGCAACGGAATGCGCCCCCGGAGACGTTGACCCGCTTCGATCCGGCAAGCTGGGAGTTGGTCTCGGCAGAGGTGCGCACGGACACCGGAAAGTGGGTGAAGTCGACCTGGCGGGTGCGGGCGGACGAGCGGACCTGGTGGGTGGTGATCGGACTGGGCAACGCGCTCGTCACCGTGATCGACGTCGATCCGCATCGCCGGGGCATCGGGGAGGGCATCGTCACCGGAGGTCCCCTGTACGCGCGTGTCGACGCCGTCAACGCGGAGCTGATGCGCGGCACGTGATGCTGCCCAGCAGTTGCCTGTCGCCGTCATGGGAAGGGGACGCCCAGGCGGCCGGCGATCCGTGGTGACTTCCAGCCGGTTACTCCAGCGGCACCTGGACGAGCTGACCGGCGCGGTTCGGGCGGCCCCTGGTCACCTGCCGACGGACGTGCCCCCGCACGGCACCGGTCCCGAGAGGTCCGGGTCGCCGAACTCCGCCCGCAGGGCTTGGAACGCGGTGACCTTGTCCTCGCCGAAGCGGCGGACGTGGGTGGCGTACTCGTCGGCGGTGAGGAACGCCGACGGGCGGGACTTGGTGTGGAACTTGTCCGCGTACATCACCAGCCGCTCCTCCTCCGTCACCGCCAGGTAGTCGGCGGGAGGCAGCGGGAGGCCCTGGCTGAGGATGTCGTGGCGGGTGAGGCCGACTCCGGTGTGGTGGGAGCAGAACCGGCGCAGCGGCTCGGGGAAGCCCTCCTGCTCCAGGATCTCGTGGCCGAGCAGTCCGTGCCGGATGTACCGCGTGTGGTCCAGCCGTCCGTCGGCGTCGTAGAGACGGTAGACGCCGATGTCGTGGAGGAGGCAGCCGGCGCGGGCCAGGTCGGCGTCGAGGTGGCTCAGGTGCGGGGCGGACAGGAGCTGCCGGGCGACGCTCCAGACGATCTCGCAGTGCGTGTGGACGAGGGCGAACGCCTCGGCGGTGGGCGCGTACTTCTCGTGCAGCGCACGGATCTCGTCGGGTCCCGGAATGCTCATCCGGTGAGCGTAACAACCGCCGGGGAGGGGTGCGTACGGCCCTCCCGCCCCGGGCCGGTTCCGGTCAGCCGATCGAGCACTCCTTCACACTGAGCGGCCTGGTGCTGCCGGCCGGTCTGCTGCACAGCACCTCCGTCTCCGAGGTGCCCCGAAGGGTCCTGCGGACCCGCTTGATCACGATGCTGTGGCCGCGCCGTTCGCCGTACAGCGGTGCGTCGGTGAAGTCGATCGTCCCGGTGGCCATCCCGTCGAGCTTCACGCCCCTGAGGTTCACCCAGGTCGCCGCGCGGCTCTGGCGCACGTCGCCGAGGCTGGCCGCCCAGTAGAGCGCACGGGTGGCGTCGTGGGAGAGGGCCGTCTGGCCGCTGGCGAAGTCGGTGGAGTCGTACGTGACATCCTTCCCCTCCAGCCAGGGGAGGTACTTGGCGGCCTCCTGGTAGAAGGCGGTGGCGGACGCCGCCTCCTTCAGCTCGGCCAGGGCGGTGTGGTAGAGCGTGATCCGCGGGGCCACGCCGTCACGGCCGCCCGTGCCGGAGAACCTGGCCTTGCTCAGGTCGTCGCCGGTGAGGATGGAGATCTCCCGGTCCGCGCAGCCCGGTTCGGTGCCCAGCTGGGTCATCAGCGGGCCGATGTCCTCGACCCGTCCGGCGAAGTAGATCACCGAGGGGACGTTCCCCGCCCGGCAGATGCTCTCCGCGCGCTGCCGCAGTTCGGGCTTGCCGTTCGCCACCCGGTAGCGCTGCTCGGGCAGCATCCGGAACCGTTCCTTGAGCAGCATCTTCCCGCCGTAGGCCGCCTGTTCGCCGGTGTAGCGGTCCTGCGAGTCCTTGGTGTCGCGGGCCAGCACCAGCGCGTACGGCTCCTTCTGCCGGGCGCGCAGCTGCCGGGCGACGAAGCCGAGCGCCTCCGCCTGGTGCTCGTCGGGGGCCGCGAGACTGAACCAGTTGGAGAACCGCTTCGGCAGGTAGGTCGCCGAGTTGGTGCCGGAGACGATGGGCAGTCCCACCGCGTGCAGCCGGCGCGTGACGTAGGTGCTGCTCTGCAGGTCACGTCCGAAACCCACCACCCCGACGACGGTCGGGTCGCGGTCGGCGTACCGGGCGATCGCGTCCGCCGCCACCCGCTGCTGCCCCATGTCCACACCCGCGTTGGCGAGCAGCACCCGGAGCTTCACCGTGTAGTTCTCGTTGACCACGCGCTGGGCGAGGTACACGCCGGCCAGCTCCTCGGCGCCCTTGACGAGGGAGGAGTCCGTCGCGGAGGAGCTCAGCGGTCCCGCGTACACCACGGTGACGTACGTGCCGGGGTGGTGCAGCACGTCGGCGTTCTCGGCGCGCACCAGGTCCTCCAGCTCGCGCATCCGCCTGCCGTCCCCGTCGGCCCCGCCCGTGAGGTACGCGCCGAACCGGACGTCCCCGGTGGCTATGCCGACGCACTCCGTCCCGCCGCCGGGCGCGGGACGCCGTACGGTGTCGCGATCGGCGCTCACCAGACCCGCCGAGCAGTACGCACGGTGCAGCTCGAGGGAGTGCACGACACCCGCGGTGCCGACGAGGACGAGGACGAGGACCAGGCTGTACGCCGACCACACCACGCGGGCGAGGGGCGGGCGGTGCCTGGCCCGCACGCACCGCCACTCCGTCTGCCGCAGCTGCACCAGCTCGTCGCGCGGCAGCGGCACCCTGAGCACCCAGGGCAGGGCGTTGGTCCGGCTCGGCGACTGGTCGGCCCGGAGGTTCCCCGCCCACTCGTCGTACCAGTGCCGCAACCGCTGTTCGAGGCGCCAGCGCGGGGGCTGCGGCCGGCCGTCCGGTGGCTCCGCGTCCGTGCCGCGGTCGAGCAGCGCCGCGTCGCCCGTCGCCACGCCCGCCACGATCAGCAACGGGTCCAGCTCGCTGCGCCGGCTGCGCACGTCGCTGACCGCCCTGACCAGTTCGACGCCGCCGTTCTCCCGGCTGATCCGGCGCAGGAACAGCACGGGTGGACGCGTCCGCTTGAGCCCCCGAAGGTCCCAGCTGCCGCGCCGGTGGTTGTCCCGCAGGTCCTCGAACAGCGCCAGCACGTACAGCTGGAGCGGGAACGGGCCGCCCTCCCGCATCGCCTCGGCCACGTCGTAGGCGCGGGCGGCTATCGCCCTCCAGGAGTTGACGGGCCGCAGCAGCCGCACGCTGGTCGACCGGCGGCGGGCGGCGGACTGGAGGAACGTCGTGGTCAGGAACCACCGGCTCTCCCTGCGCAGCCACAGGAAGAGGGGAGCGCGTCCGGGTACGTGGTTGAGGCCGGCGAGCAGGATCATCAGCCCGATGCCCGCCAGAGCGGCGACGTACCACTCGGGGCGGGTGAGCAGTGCGGTGAACGCGCCCAGGATGCCCATGGGCAGGAACTGCTGCACGTCGTTGAGGAGTAACTGCCGGTGCCAGCGGGAGGGCCTGCGGGGCCGCCAGCGCTGCCGGGCCAGGATGCGCAGCAGGTGGGTCTGGGCCTGCTCCCGCTGCGCGTTGCCGTCCGGTGTGCCGGCGGGGGCGGTCGGCCAGTGCTCGCGCATCTCCGGGGCGTCGGTGGCCTCCTGGAGGGCGCGGACGAGGTTGAGGCGCGGAAAGGAGTAGGGCCGGTAGGCGGCGGACCGGCCGCCCCACTTCCGGGAGTCGCCAAGGTCCCACAGCAGCCGTGTGGCCCTGGCCAGGGGGTCGACGTCCCCCGGCTGCGGCTCGGTCGGGGCGACGGCCAGGCGCGTCCCGTGGCGCTGCTGCCCCTCGCGCAGCTCGTCGACGAGTTCGGTCACGCGGTCGTCGTCCGCGGGGTCCTCGGCGTGCAGCACGATGACCGGCATCGGGCGGTCGCCGGTCCGGAAGTCCTGGATCAGGGACTCCAGCTGCCGCTGGACGTCGATTCCGGCCTCGGTCGACATGCCCGGGTGATCACCCGGGCAGTCCTGTGGGAAGCCGTGGTCACGGCCTTGCATGGACACCCCCCGTGGTCTGAAGACACATGTGTCACAAGCGCTCTTGAGGATATCGCCCGGCAGTGACAACCGCTCCCGGCGGAGCGCTGCGCGGCGGTGGCGCGGTGGCGTGGTGGCGCGGTGGTGCGTTTTCAGCGAGGGGGACGTGCGTCTCCTTACGGGGGATCAGGAGCCGCTGTCCCATGGAGGAGGGGGTGGGCGCGTGCCTGGGCGGGGGCGTACCCGGGGCACGTCGGGGTGGGAGGCCGGGGGAGTCGTGGGGATCGGGGAAGACAGGTGGTCTCGGCCGGCATCGGCTGGCATCGGCCGGCAGGGGTGCCGGATGCCGTCGGTGGCGCCGGGCGTCAGTGCCACCGGCCCTCCGCGGCACCGGCCCTCCGCGGCACCGGCGGTCCGCGGCGCCGCCCCTCAGCGGCCCGACGGGACCAGTTCCCGTGCCGGCCGCGTCGGTGCCGGACGTGCGGTCCGCGAGGTGCGCCACAGCCACAGCACGTCCCGTCCGAAGGACCACACCAGCGAACCCAGCGCCAGCAGGACGACGGCGAGGCTGGCCGCGGCCGGCAGCAGTTCCGCGCCCGCGACCAGCAGGCAGATGCCCTGGATCGCCGCCACGGTCTTGCGGGCGAACGACGGCGGCAGCGGGGCCGTCAGCCAGGGCGCGAGCCGGGCCGCGGCGACGAACGCGTACCGCATGCCGCCGATCAGCAGGACCCACGGGCCGAGCTGCGTGGACACGTACACGCTCAGCACCAGGATGAGGAACGCGTCGACCTCCATGTCGAAGCGCGCCCCGAGCGCGGAGGAGGTGCCGGTGCGGCGGGCGACCTTGCCGTCCACGCCGTCCAGCAGCAGGGCCACGGCGGTCAGCGCGACCAGCAGCGTCACCGGCGGCGCGCTCTCGAAGGAGTCCGCGACCAGCGCGGTCACCCCGCCGACCAAGGTGGCCCGGCCCAGCGTGACCCGGTTCGCGGGGCCGAAGGAACGCAGCCGGGAGCGGTGCACGGCGCGGGAGAGGACCGCCCAGGTGGCGAACGCGAAGGCGAGCCCCGTCAGCCAGCCCACCGGCCCCATGCCGATCGCCGGGCCGAGCAGGGCCAGCAGCAGGATCTGCGCTCCCGCTCCCAGAGCGGTCTCCTGCTGGAGCCTCGCGTCGTACGTGTTGTTCAGGGCCACCGCGCATCCTCCGGCCGAGTGACAGAGACGATCAACGCCGCGTACTGTGCGCGGCCTGTGCACAACTCGGTACGTGAACAACTTCCCGATCGTTCAGGAGGATGCCGATGAACCGTTCGGCCCGCGCGTTCTGGCTCCGCTCGCCCGGCCACGGAGAGCTGCGCGACGTCAGCCTCGCGGAGCCCGGCGAGGACGAGGTCCTGGTACGGGCGCTGTACTCCGGAGTCAGCCGGGGCACGGAGACCCTCGTCTTCCGGGGCGGCGTGCCGGAGAGCCAGCACACCGTGATGCGGGCGCCGTTCCAGGAGGGCGACTTCCCGGCACCGGTGAAGTACGGCTACCTCAGCGTCGGCGTGGTCGAGGCGGGCCCGGCCGCACTGACCGGCCGTACCGTCTTCTGCCTCTACCCGCACCAGAGCCGGTACGTCGTTCCGGCGAGCGCCGTCACCGTGGTGCCCGAGCGGGTGCCCGCCGGGCGGGCCGTGCTCGCAGGGACCGTCGAGACCGCCGTCAACGCCGTGTGGGACGCCACCCCGCTGCTCGGCGACCGGATCGCGGTCGTCGGCGGCGGCATGGTCGGCTGCTCGGTCGCCGCGCTGCTCGCCCGTTTCCCGGGCGTCCGCCTCCAACTGGTCGACGCCGACCCGGCCCGCGCCGGCACTGCCGAGGCCCTCGGCATCGACTTCGCCGCACCGGCCGACGCCCTCGGCGACTGCGACCTCGTCGTCCACGCCAGCGCCACCGAGGCCGGCCTCACCCGGGCCCTGCAACTCCTCGCCCCCGAGGGCACGGTCGTGGAACTGAGCTGGTACGGCGACCGGCGCGTGACCCTGCCGCTCGGCGAGGCCTTCCACTCCCGCCGGCTCACCGTGCGCGGCAGCCAGGTCGGCACCGTCTCCCCGGCCGCCCGCTCCGGCCGCACCTACGCCGACCGGATGGCGCTCGCCCTGGACCTGCTCGCCGACCCGGCGCTGGACGCGCTCATCACCGGGGAGAGCGCCTTCGAGGAACTCCCGGACGTGATGCCCAGGCTGGTGTCCGGTGAGATCCCTGCCCTGTGCCACCGGGTCAGGTACACGGGGACGGCCTGACCTGAGAAAAGAGTGAGCGACGGCTGAACAGGGGGCGGCGGGGAGCCGTACTACACGGCATCCCCCGGCGGGCAGGGCGGGGGACCAGACGCGCCGCACCTGGAGGGTCGTCCGTTGTTCAGCATCACCGTCCGCGATCACATCATGATCGCCCACAGCTTCCACGGCGAGGTCTTCGGACCCGCGCAGCGCCTGCACGGCGCCACGTTCCTCGTGGACGCGACGTTCCGCCGCGAGCAGCTGGACGAGGACAACATCGTGGTCGACATCGGCCTGGCCACGCGGGAACTGCGCACCGTCACCGCGGAGCTGAACTACCGCAACCTGGACGACGAACCCGAGTTCGCCGGCGTCAACACCTCCACCGAGTTCCTGGCCGGGGTCATCGCCGACCGGCTCGCCGAGCGGATCGCGAAGGGCGCGCTCGGCGAGGGCGCCAAGGGCCTCGCCGGGATCACCGTCACGCTCCACGAGTCGCACATCGCCTGGGCGAGTCACGAGCGTGGTCTGTGACCGACCTGACCGTGGAGCGGGCCCGCCTCAGGTACGTGCCCGCGCAGCCCACCGCCGCCCCGAACGCCGGAATCATCCCCATGTCCCTGCGCAGTGTGCACTTCGTGATGCCGGGCGGCGTCGACGACCCGGCCGCGCCCAGCGGCGGCAACGCCTACGACCGCCGGATCTGCCTGGACCTGCCCGGCTTCGGCTGGCAGGTCACCCGGCACGCCGTGCCCGGCACCTGGCCGCGCCCGGACGCCGCCGCCCGCGACGCGCTCGCCCGCACGCTCCGGAGCCTCCCGGACGACTCCGTCGTCCTCCTGGACGGCCTGGTCGCCTGCGGAGTCCCGGAGACCGTCGTCCCCGAGGCACGGCGCCTGCGCCTCGCGGTCCTCGTCCACCTCCCCCTCGGTGACGAGACCGGCCTGGACCCGGCCGTCGCCGCCGGCCTGGACGCGCGCGAGCGGACGGTGCTGCGGGCGGTCCCCGCGGTCATCGCCACCAGCGACTGGGCGGTCCGCCGGCTCGTCTCCCACCACGGACTCGCCCCCGACCGGGTGCACGTGGCCGCGCCCGGCGCCGACATCGCGCCCCTCGCCCCCGGCACCGACGGCGTCTCCCGGCTGCTGTGCGTGGCCGCCGTGACCCCGCGCAAGGGGCAGCACCGGCTGGTGGAGGCCCTCGCGGCGGTCCGGGACCTGCCGTGGACCTGCGAGTGCGTCGGCGGCCTCGGCCACGACCCCGCGTACGTGGCCCGCCTGCGGGAGCTGATCGACGGGTACGGCCTCACCGACCGCCTGCGCCTCACCGGCCCCCGCTCCGGAGCCGACCTCGACGCCTCCTACGCCGCCGCCGACCTGATGGTCCTCACCTCCTACGCCGAGACCTACGGCATGGCGGTCACCGAGGCCCTCGCCCGGGGCATCCCCGTCCTCGCCACCGACGTCGGCGGACTGCCCGAGGCGGTCGGCCGCGCCCCGGACGGCGGGGTGCCCGGCATCCTCGTCCCGCCGGAGGACCCCGCGGCGCTCGCCGCCGAACTGCGGGGCTGGTTCGGCGAACCCGACGTGCGCCGCCGCCTCAAGGCCGCCGCCCGCGGCCGCCGCGCCGCCCTCGACGGCTGGGCCGCCACCGCCCGCAGCCTCGCGACGGTCCTCGGCCGCCTCCCGGAACCACCGCGGAGGACGGCGTGAACGGGCACCGGGACGCGGGCGGGGAGAGAGGGCCGGTCCGCGCGGAGACGAGGGGACCGGGGGACGGTGACGTGGCCGTCCGACCGGGTGCATACGGCCTGGTCCCGGCTCGGCCCGGACCCCGGGCCGGGCAGTTCGTACGGGAAGCCGCGCGTGCGCGGAGCGAGGAGGTACCGGGCGTGGAGACCGTGGGCACGCAGCTGGACGCGCAGGCGCGCGCCGGGGACCCCGCCGGGGAGGGGGCGCCCAGCGCCGCCGGTCCGGTCATCGCCGGTGCCGGGCCCGTGGCCGGCCCGGGTGAGCAGGCCACCGTACGGCTGCGGGACGGCGACCCGGAGGAGCCCCCGCGGTACGCGCCCGAGTGGCTGAGACTGCGCGAAGGCGCCGACGCCGCGGCCCGCGCGCGGGAACTGCTCGACCCGCTGCGGATCCGGCTGGCCGGTCTGCCGGGCCGCTCCGGCGGACTCGTCGTGCACGACCTGGGCTGCGGCACCGGCTCGATGGGCCGCTGGCTCGCACCCCGGCTCGACGGCGCCCAGCACTGGATCCTGCACGACCGCGACCCCTACCTGCTGCACTTCGCCGCCGCAGCCTCCCCGCGCGCCGCCGCCGACGGCAGCCGCGTCACGGTCGAGACCCGGCGCGGTGACGTCGCCCGGCTCACCCCGGACGCGCTGAGCGGGGCCTCGCTGGTGACCGCGTCCGCGTTGCTCGACGTGCTCACCCGGGAGGAGATCGAGTCCCTGGCGGACGCCTGCACGGGTGCCGGCTGCCCGGCGCTGCTCACCCTCTCCGTCGCCGGACGCGTCGAACTGGCCCCGCAGGACCCGCTGGACGCCGAGATCGCCGAGGCGTTCAACGCCCACCAGCGGCGCGCCGGGCTCCTCGGCCCGGACGCGGTCACCGTGGCCTGCGAGGCGTTCGCCGAGCGCGGGGCCACGGTCCGGGTGCACGCGAGCCCCTGGCGGCTCGGCGCCGAGGAGGCCGCACTGACCGGGCAGTGGCTGCGCGGCTGGGTGGGCGCGGCCGTCGAACAGCGGCCGGAACTCGGCGACCGGGCCGAGGCGTACCTGAACGCCCGGCTCGCCGACTGCGCGGCCGGCGCGCTGCGGGTCACCGTCCACCACACCGACCTGCTGGCCCTGCCCCGGCCGAGGGGCGCGGCGGCGTGAGCGGGCGGACGACGGCGACGGGCACGAGGGTGCCGGCCGGGGAGGTCACGGCCACGGACGCGCGTACGTCGACGGCGGGCGAGGACACCGGCACGCGCGTGCGTACGGCACCGGCGGAACCGGCGTGCGCGGCACCCGGCTCGGCTCCCGCGCACGCGCGCGTGCCGCGGGGGCGGGAGCTTCACACGGACACGGCGGCCCCGGACCCGGCGGCGACGCGGCCGGACCCGGTACCGGCGGAACCGGTGTGCGCGGCGCCCGATCCGGCGCCCGTGCGCTCCCGCGTGCCGCAAACGCTCCTCCTGGACGCGGCGGCGTCGCGGCCGGACCCGGCACCGGCGGAGCCCCACCTTCCCCCCACCCCCCGGCGCCGCGGCCCCCGGGCCCTCCGTACCCACGTCGGCAGCCTCGTCGGGGCCGGCATCCTCGGCGCGCTCCTGTGGCGGCTCGGTACCGGTGCCCTGCTGGACGGGCTGCGGCGGATCGACACCGTGTCGGTGCTGGCGGCCCTGGCCATCGGCGGGGTCACCACCGTGTGCAGCGCGTGGCGTTGGCAGCTGGTGGCCCGGGGCCTGCGGCTGCGGCTGCCGCTGGGAGCGGCCGTGGCCGACTACTACCGGGCGCTCTTCCTGAACGCGGCCCTGCCCGGCGGCATCCTGGGCGACGTGCACCGCGCGGTCCGGCACGGGCAGAGCGCGGGCGACGTACGGCGCGGGGTGAAGGCGGTCGTACTGGAGCGGGTCGCCGGGCAGCTCGCGCTGGCCGTGGCGGGCGCGGCGGTGCTGCTGACCCTGCCGTCGCCGGTGCGTGCCGAGGTCCGTGCCTTCGCCCCGCTCGCGGTGGCGGCCGCAGCCGGCGCGCTGGCCGTCGTGCTCGCCGTCCGGATGAACCGTCCGCCGGCCCGCCGGCACGGCGCGCTGCGCCGGACCCTCGGCGAGGCCCGCCGGGGACTGGCGTCCCGGCGCAGCGGGCCGGGTGTGGCGCTGTCCTCCGCGGTGGTCCTGGCCGGGCACCTGGTCATGTTCGTCGTGGCGGCCCGGGTGGCCGGCTCCACCGCTCCGGCCGCGGTGCTGCTGCCGCTCGCGGTGCTGGCGCTGCTGGCCATGGGACTGCCGCTGAACGTCGGCGGTTTCGGCCCCCGCGAGGGCGTCACCGCGTGGGCGTTCGGCGCGGCGGGGCTCGGCGCGGACACCGGTGTCGCGGTCGCCGTCGTCTACGGCGTGCTGAGCTTCGTAGCGAGTCTGCCCGGCGCCGTGGTCCTCGTCCTGCGCTGGTACGGCACCCTGCGCACCGGGCCGGCCCCCGCACCGTCCGCCACCGCCGCCCCCGACGACCGCCCGCCGACCGGGGCCGCCCCCACGGGTCCCGGTCGGCAGGCGGCCGCCGGCCGGGGTCAGTCCCGGTCCGGCGCCGGGGTGAGCAGCCGGAAATACGGGCCGAAGGATTCCGCCAGGCTCGCCAGCAGTTCCTTCCCCTTTTCCGCCGAACCCAGGGAAGGACGGCCGATGACACCCGATTCGGTATAGGCGGACATTCCCACGGTGAGCAGATGGCGACGGTCGTCGGCGACGAAATCGGCGGACTCGTGACCAGGGCGGACGAATTCGGGGTGAGCGTGCAGCAGAATCGAGGTCTCGATTTCTCCCGCGTGCATGTCGGTGAGCAGCGAGGTGACCACCCCGGCCCGTTCCCGCGCCGCCTCCCAGTCCTCGGCGGCCGGGAACAGCGCGATCCGCTCACCGCGCGCGGAGGCCTCCTGGACGACATTGCCCAGCACGTAGTTGCCGCCGTGCCCGTTCACGACGACCAGCGCGCCGACGCCCGAACGGCGCAGCGACGCCGCGATGTCCGAGACCACCGCGTGGAGGGTCACGGCGGAGATGCTGACGGTCCCCGGCCAGGCCGCGTGCTCGTGCGAGCAGGAGACCGTCACCGGAGGGAGGAGGTGCACCGGGTACGCGGCGGCGATCTCGCGCGCCACGGCGCAGGCGACCAGCGTGTCGGTCGCCAGCGGAAGGAACGGACCGTGCTGTTCGAAGCTCCCGACGGGAAGGACGGCGACCTGTGCTGACACGCCCGCCCCCCGGGTCCGTACGTCCTCGGTGGTGTCCGTCGGCAGCACGCCGCTCACCACCCCGTACGCCGCCGTCCGCGCGCCCGAACCACTCATCTTTTCACGGCCTTTCGTCTCTGTTGAGGAATCAGATCATGACAGAAAACACCGGCGTCAACATCGGCGTACTGGGCAAGAAGTCCCCGCGGCGTTCCGGCGCGGAACGCGTCGTGAATGCACCGCTGCCCACCGTGTACGGGAATTTCCAGGCGGTCGGTTACCTCGACCACGACCGCGGTGACGAGCAAGTGGCCCTGGTGTACGGCGAGATCGGCACCGACAACGTGCTGACCCGGCTGCACTCCGAATGCCTGACCGGGGACGCGTTCGGCTCCCGGCACTGCGAGTGCGGGGACCAGCTGGAGGCCGCCCTGCGCGCGGTGGCCGCCGAAGGCAGCGGCATCGTCGTCTACTTGAGGGGGCACGAGGGCCGCGGCATCGGCCTGCTCGCCAAGCTGCGCGCGATGGCGCTCCAGGCGGAGGGCCTGGACACCGTGGAGGCGAACCTCGCGCTGGGCCTGCCCGTCGACGCCCGCGACTACGGCGTGGCCGCCGAGATCCTGCGCGACCTCGGGGTCCGCTCGGTACGGCTGATGTCCAACAACCCGCGCAAGCGGGAGGCGCTGGTCCGGCACGGCGTCCAGGTCGCCGAGCAGGTGCCGCTGCTGATCGAGCCGTGCGAGAGCAACATCACCTACCTGCGGACCAAGCGGGAGCGGATGGACCACCACCTGCCCCATCTGGACGCCGTCGCCCACGGCTCCTGAACGCCCCCTCGCCGGTTCGGCGGGCCGGGATCCGGAAAGGATCAGGCGACGGACGTACGGCGCGGTGGAGGAGGCGGCGGCGTGGACCTTCGGGCCGAGGTGGTCATCGTCGGCGGCGGGGTGATGGGCACGAGCATCGCCTGGCACCTGGCGCGCGCCGGCGTCCGGGACGTCGTCCTCGTCGAACGGGACCAACTCGCCGCCGGCTCCACCTCGAAGGCCGCGGGCGGAGTGCGGGCCCAGTTCTCCGACGAGCTGAACATCCGGCTGGGGGCGCGCAGCCTGGAGGCGTTCGGCCGGTTCGCCGAGGAGGTCGGGCAGGACATCGGGCTGCACCGGGCCGGCTACCTGTTCCTGCTCTCCACGCCCGCGCAGGTGGCCTCCTTCGAGGCGGGGGTGCGGCTGCAGAACTCCCTCGGGGTGCCCAGCCGCCTGCTCACCCCGCAGGAGGCCCGCCGGCTCTCCCCGCTGATCCGCACCGACGGCCTGCTGGCCGCCGCGTACTCCCCGGACGACGGCCACTGCACCCCCGAGGCGGTCGTCCACGGCTACGCGACCGCCGCCCGCGCCCATGGCGCCCGCATCCTGCGCCACACCGAGGTCACCGGCATCGAACTGCGCGGCGACACCGTCACCGCGGTCGCCACCACCCTCGGCAGGATCGCGACCGGCACGGTGATCTGCGCGGCCGGCGCCTGGTCCCGCGCGGTCGGCGCCATGGTGGGCGTGGAGCTGCCGGTACGGCCGCTGCGCCGGCAGATCGCCGTCACCGGACCGGTGCCGGGCCTGCCGCCCACGCTGCCCATGACCATCGACTTCACCACCAGCCTGTACTTCCACCGCGAGGGCCCCGGCCTGCTGCTCGGCATGTCCGACCCCGACGAGCGGCCCGGCTTCGCCACCGACACCCACGACCGGTGGATCCCGCGGCTCGCCGAGGCGATGCGGCGGCGCGCCCCCGCCCTCCTCGACGCGCCCCGCACGGGCGGCTGGGCGGGCCTGTACGAGAACACCCCCGACCACAACGCCCTGATCGGCGAGGCACCGCACGTGTCCCGGTTCCTGTACGCGACCGGCTTCTCCGGGCACGGCTTCCTCCAGGGGCCCGCCGTCGGCGAGGTGATCCGCGACCTGTACCTCGGCCGCGTACCCTTCCTGGACATCAGCCCGCTGAGCGCCGGCCGGTTCGCGGCCGACGCCCCGCGCCCGGAGGCCAACCTGGTATGACCGAGCTCCACCTGTGGCTGCGCCACGAGCCCCGTACGACCGAACGGCGCACGCCCGTCGTCCCCGCCGACGCCCGCCGCCTGGTCGACAGCGGAGTCACGCTCACCGTCGAGGAGTCCCCGCAGCGGATCTTCCCCACCGACGAGTACGAGGCGGCCGGCTGCCGCCGCGCCCCGGCGGGCTCCTGGGCGGCGGCACCCCGCGGCACCGTGATCCTCGGCCTCAAGGAACTCCCCGACGAACCCGCCGAGTTGGTCCACCGGCACATCTTCTTCGGGCACGCCTACAAACAGCAGCCGGGCGCCGCCGGGCTGCTGCGCCGGTTCGCGGCCGGCGGCGGGGCGCTGCTCGACCTGGAGTACCTGGTGGACGACGAGGGCCGCCGGCTCGCCGCCTTCGGTTACTGGGCGGGGTACCTGGGCGCCGCGCTCGCCGTGCTCCAGCACCGCGGCCGGCTGGCGGCACCGCTCACCCCCACGACGAAGGACGACCTGGACGCCGTACTGCGCCCGGCGGCCGGGGACACGGAGTTCACGGCGCTGGTGATCGGCGCCCTCGGGCGCAGCGGGCGCGGCGCGTCGGCGGCCTTCGGCACGGCGGGTGTCGAGGCGACCCGCTGGGACCTGGCGGAGACCCGCGACCTGGACCGGCGGGCCCTGCTCGGGCACGACGCGATGGTGAACGCGGTCCTCGCCACCAGCCTGGTCCCGCCGTTCCTGCGCGAGGAGGACCTCGACTCCCCGGCCCGCCGGCTGCGCACCCTGTGCGACGTCACCTGTGACGTCGGCGGACCGTTCAACGTCCTGCCGGTCTACGACCGTACGACCGACTGGGCCGAGCCCGTGCGCCGCCTGCGCGCCGAGCCGCCGCTGGACCTGATCGCCATCGACAACCTGCCGTCGCTGCTGCCCCGGGAGTCCAGCGTCGACTTCTCGGCGGCCCTGCTGCCGCAGCTGCTCGCCTTCGGCCCCGGCGGCGCCTGGGGCCGCTGTCTCGAACGGTTCCACCAGGCCTGCCGTGAACTCGGCATCCACCAAGGGGAGTCGCACCCATGACCGACCGTGTCCCGGCGAGCGGAACCGTCCACTGGATCGGCGCAGGACTGTCCACCGGCAGCGGGCTCGCCGCGCTGTGCCGTACGGCCGGCCGGGTGCTGCTGTGGCACCGCACCGAGGACCGCGCGGCCGGGGCGCTGGCCGGCCTCGGCCTGACGGGACGGGCCGAGCCACGCGCCCTCACCGCCCCGGACGCCCTCGCCGCCGCGCTGGAGCCCGGCGACGTCGTGGTGTCGATGCTGCCCGCGCCGGAGCACGCCGGGCTGCTGGCCGTCTGCGTGCGGGCCGGGGCGCACTTCGCCTGCTCCAGCTACGTCTCACCGGAGCTGCTGGCGCACGCGCAGGCGGCGCGGGCGGCGGGCCTGGTCGTGCTCACCGAGACCGGGCTGGACCCGGGCATCGACCACCTCTTCGCGCACAGCCTCGTCGGCCGGGCCCGGGCGCGCGTCGGCGAGCACACCCCGGCCGCCTACCGGCTCACCTCGTACTGCGGCGGCGTCCCGGCCGTGCCGAACGACTTCCGCTACCGCTTCAGCTGGGCGCCGCTCGGTGTGCTCGGCGCCCTGCGCTCGCCCGCCCGGTACCTGGAGGACGGCGTCGAGACCACGGCGGGCCGGCCCTGGGAGGCGACCCGCCCGCTCGTCCTGGACGGCGAGACCTTCGAGGCCTACCCCAACCGTGACAGCACCCCCTTCGTCGCCCAGTACGGGCTGCCCGCCGCCTGGACCCCGCGCACCTTCGTCCGGGGCACCCTCCGGCTGGACGGCTGGCTGAAGGCGTGGCAGCCCGTCTTCGAGGAGCTGACGACGGGCGACGACGAGCGGATCGCCGCGCTGGCACGGCGGCTGGCGGCGGCCCACCCGATCACGGACGCCGACCGCGACCGGGTGGTGCTCTCCGTCTCCCTCACGGTCGAAGCGGGCGAGGGCCGGCCCTGGACCGGCGCCTACCTGCTCGACCTGACCGGTGACGCCGAGGAGTCCGCGATGGCCCGCTGCGTCTCCCGCCCGCTCGCCCTCGGCGTCCGGCACATCCTGGACGGCAGCCTGCGGGCCGGACTGCACCGGGCGGCGGGGACCGCCCAGCGCGCGGACCGGTGGCTGGCCGAACTCGCCGACGACGGGATGGAGTTCACCCTTGCCCTGGGCCAGTAGCCGGCCGCCGGGTCAGTCCGTCACCGCCGCGTGCACCAGCCGCCGCAGCTCGGGGAACACCTTCAGCCTCTTCGGGCGCACCTGGCTCATGAACTGCACGGTCAGGTCGTGGGCCGGGTCGACCCAGAACGCGGTGGTGGCCACGCCGGTCCAGCCGTACGTGCCCGGGTGGGACGGGGCCAGGGTGCGGGCCGGGTCGGTGACGACGGAGACGTTGAAGCCGAAACCGAGGCCGTCCATGGCCGGTTCCCGGTGGACCGGGGCGCCGAAGGAGCGGATGGTGGCCCCGCCCGGCAGCTGGTTGCGGGTCATCAGGGCGAGCGTCCCCGGCGCGAGCAGCCGTACGCCGTCCAGCTCGCCACCGCGGCGCAGCATCTCCATGAACCGGTGGAAGTCGTACGCGGAGGAGACCAGGCCGCCGCTGCCCGACAGGAACCGCGGCCGGCCGCGCACCGGCAGGCCCGGCACCGGTTCGATCCCGCCCTCGTCCGTCTCGCCGTACAACTCGGCGAGCCTGCCCGCCTGTTCGGGCGTGATGTGGAAGCCGGTGTCGGTCATGCCGAGCGGGCCGAGGATCCGCTCGGCGAAGAACGCGTCCAGCGGCTGCCCCGAGACCACCTCGATGACCCGGCCCAGCACGTTGGAGGCGACCGAGTAGTTCCACTGGGTGCCCGGGTCGGCCTGCAGCGGCATGCGCGCGTAGACCTCGACGGTCTCCGCGAGGTCCTTGCCCGGCGGCACCGAGTACTCCAGGCCCGCCTCGCGGTAGAGCGCGTCCACCGGGTGGCGGTGGTAGAAGCCGAAGGTCAGGCCCGCGGTGTGGGTGAGCAGATGCCGGATCAGGATCGGACCGGCGGCCGGGCGGGTGCGCACGCCGGCGCCCGAACCCTCCACGTACACACGGGGGTCGGCGAAGGCGGGCAGATGACGTTCCAGCGGGTCGTCCAGGGACAGCCGGCCCTCCTGCACCAGCAGCAGCACCGCGACCGCGGTCACCGGCTTGGTCATCGAGTAGATCCGCCACAGCGTGTCCGGCTCGACCGGCAGCCCGGCGGCCACGTCCCGCAGACCGTACGTGGTCAGGTGCGCGACCCGGCCGCCGCGGGCCACGGCCACCAGACAGCCGGGCAGGCGTCCCGCGTCGACGTGCTCGGCGAAGTGCCGGTCCAGGCGGTCCAGCGCCTCGGCGTCCAGCCCCGCCTCCGCCGGCTCCACGTCCTGTCGCAGCAGTCCCATCGCTCTCCTCCGGTCGCGTCGTCCCCGATGCGTCCCGACTCCCGCGCGGGCCCGCACCCACCTCTCATCGTCGCGCAGGACGCCTGGTCGGGAGGGGCCCATCCGGGGTGTGTGTGATCGATTCGACGTTGTGCGTGGAGGGCAGGGCACCGGCCGGGGGCGCCGCCCGTGGGGCCGGTCGGCGCTGCGGGCGGGGTGGGGGCCGGCTTCTCGCGGCGGTCCTTCTCAGGAGGGCGGGGGAGCACCGGCCGGGGCCGGTGTCCGCGAGGGCGTGCTCGCGGCCGGCGAGGTGGGGCGAGCGCGGGCGGGCAGCGCGAGGGCCGCCGGGACGGCGAGGGCGGTCAGGGCCGCCAGGGCGAGCAGGGCCGGGCCGGTGCCCGTGCCCAGCAGGGCGGTCGGGCAGGCCACGCCCACGGCGGGGCCGACGTTCAGCGCGGTCTGCCGCAACCCGCCCGCGACCCCGGCCACCGTCACCTCCGCCCGCCGCACGATCACCTGCGTGGCCGCCACCATCACCGTGCCGCACCCGGCGCCCAGCAGTTCTCCTGCCCCCTGCTCGCCGGCGGCGGGGGAATGGACGGGTAACCGCCGGGGGTTGACCCGGGTATGACTCAGGACTCCTCGCAGGACGCGCTGCTCGGCCTCCTCTCCGCGGGACACGCCGGCGTACTGGTCACCCTCAGGCGCGACGGGCGCCCCCAGCTGTCCAACGTCAGCCACGCCTACGATCCCGAGGAGCGGATCATCCGGATCTCGGTCACCGACGACCGCGCCAAGACCCGCAACCTGCGCCGGGACCCGCGCGCCTCGTACCACGTCACCAGCGACGACCGCTGGGCGTACACCGTCGCCGAGGGCACGGCCGAGCTGACGCCGGTCGCCGCCGACCCGCACGACGAGACCGTCGAGGAGCTGATCCGGCTCTACCGGGACGTCCTCGGCGAGCACCCGGACTGGGACGACTACCGCGCCGCGATGGTCCGCGACCGCCGCCTGGTGGTCCGGCTGCGCGTCGAGCGGGCGTACGGCATCCCGAAGGGCTGACCCCGGGGCGGCCCCGCGGCCGCCCGCCCGCTCACGGCGCCTCGGCGGTGCGCGTCTCGATCGCCCGCAGGACGGCGACCATGTCCTCGCCGCCGTACCCCCGCGCCACCGTCTCCTCGAACAGGGTGTGGCAGACGTCGAGGAGCGGCGAGGCGATACGGGCCTTGCGGGCGGCCTCGGCGATCAGCCGGTTGTTCTTGAGCACGTCCAGCGCCGCCGCCTGCACCGCGAAGTCCCGCTCGCGCAGCTTGGGCGCCTTCATCCGGGACACCGCGCTGGCCATCGGGCCCGCGTCCAGGACGTCCAGGAACAGCCGGCGGTCCAGGCCCTGCCGCTCGGCGAAGTGGAACGCCTCGGTCAGCCCGGTCACCTGGGTGATCAGGAAGATGTTCACCGCCAGCTTCATCAGCAGCGCACCCGGCACCGCACCGCACGCGAACGCCTGCCGGCACACCGGCGCGAGCAGTGGCCGTACGGCTGCCACGGCGGCCTCCTCCCCGGCGAGCATGGCCACCAGCTGCCCCTGTTCCGCCGGCACCCGGGACCCGGAGACGGGCGCCTCGACATACCGGCCGCCGGCGGCGCGGATCGCGCTCTCCAGGGCGTGGGAGTACTCCGGCGAGGTCGTGCCCATGTGGACCACGGTCCGGCCCGCCACCCGCGCGGCCAGTGCGGGCGTGCCCCGGCCGAGGACCTCGTCCGTCGCCGTCTCGTCGGCGAGCATCAGCAGCACCACCCCGGCCCGCGCGAACACCTCGCCGGCGTCCTCGGCGACCTCGGCGCCGGCCGCGCGCAGCGGCTCCGCCCGCTCCGGGGTCCGGTTCCAGACCACCAGGGGTGTGCCGGCCGACGCCAGGCGCAGGGCCATGGGCCGCCCCATCACTCCGAGACCGATGAATCCGACGTGCATGGCTGGCCGCCCTCCGTGCCCCGGGTCGACTATGACAACGGTCATAGTAGCCGCCGCTATGACGCCGGTCATACAGTGGCGGCGGAGGAACGGAGGTCGACGATGACGCAGGCGCGGCGCGGACCGCGGGAGCGGATGGTGTTCAGCGCGGCTCAGCTCATCCGGCGGCAGGGGGTCACCGCGACCGGCATGCGCGAGGTCGCCGCGCACGCGGACGCGCCGCGCGGCTCCCTCCAGCACTACTTCCCGGGCGGCAAGGAGCAGCTGGTCAACGAGGCGGTCGCGTGGGCCGGCCGGTACGCGGGCAAGCGGGTCGCCCGCTTCCTCGCGGGGCTCGACCGGCCGACGCCGAGCGGCCTGTTCGCGGCGATGGCCGCCCAGTGGGCCGACGAGTACGCGGCGGACGGCTTCGCGGCGGGATGCCCGGTCGCCGCCGCCACGGTCGACTGCGCCACGTCCGGCGACTCGACCCGGGAGGCGGCGGCCACCGCGTTCGCGACCTGGCGGGGCCCGGTCGCCGAGGCGCTGTCGGACATGGGCGTCCCCCCGGCCCGCGCCGAGTCCCTGGCCACGCTCATGATCAGCACGCTGGAGGGGGCCATCCTGATGGCACGCGCAGAGCGGGACGTACGGCCCCTCACGACGGTCGTGGAGGAACTGCGCCCCCTGCTGGACGCCGCCACGGGCCCCGGAGACGAGGGCCGCCGCACCCGCCCGTGAAACCGTCAGCCGGCCGCCCGCTCCGCCGTCAGATAGGCGATCACCATGTCACCGAGCATGGTCCGGTAGTGCTGACGCTGCGCCGGGTCCACCAGGTCCCGGCCGAACAGGGCGCCGAACGTGTGCCGGTTGGCGACCCGGAAGAAGCAGAACGAGCTGATCATCGCGTGCAGGTCGACCGCGTCCACGTCGGCCGTGAACAGCCCGGACTCCTGCCCGGCAGCGAGGATGCGGCGGATCACGTCCAGCGCCGGGGAGCCGATCCGGCCCAGCTTCTCGGAGGCCGCGATGTGCTCGGCGCCATGGATGTTCTCGATGCTGACCAGCCGGATGAAGTCCGGGTGCCGCTCGTGGTGGTCGAAGGTCAGCTCGGCCAGCCGCCGGATCGCGGCCACCGGGTCCAGGTGGTCCACGTCCAGCTCCTGCTCGGCGTCCCGGATCACCCCGTACACCCGCTCCAGCACGGCCGTGAACAGCTGCTCCTTGCCGCCGAAGTAGTAGTAGATCATCCGCTTCGTGGTACGGGTGCGGGCGGCGATCTCGTCCACGCGGGCGCCGTCGTAGCCGGCCCGCGCGAACTCCTGCGTGGCCACGTCGAGGATCTCGGCCTTGGTGCGGGCGGCGTCGCGCGCCCGCCCACCGGGTCGTACCGGTTCGTCGACGCTGGTCATCGCTGTCCTTCGGGCCGTGAGGCGCCGGTGCGGCGCGCTCGTACGCGTGCCGGTGATTGTAGAAGCAGGGCTCCGGCACCCGGCGGCCCAGCACGCGGTGCGCGGCTTCACTGGCGGCTGACCGCGCGGGTGACGCCGGCGATCACCGTCGTCGCCAGGATCCAGCCGGTGAGGACGAGGACGTAGGCGAGCACCTGGTAGCCGCCGCGCGGCGCGAACGCGGAGTCCTGCCCGAAGGAGATCACCGGCAGCAGCAGGTCGAGCGTGTAGAACACCGGCTGGAACGGCGGGGCCTCGTCCGCCTTCAGCGGCAGGGGGTGGTGCAGCGCGAAGGCGACGGAACCGAGCGCGAGCAGCGACAGCAGCCAGCCGGCGGCGCGCAGCGGCCGGAAGCCGTAGCCGACGGTGACGTCCTGGAGCAGGCCCCACAGCCGGCCGTACCAGGGGAGCGTGCGGCGGTGCCGGCGCTGCTTGGCGAGCTGCACCAGCCGGGCCGCGTGGTCGTCGCCGACGCGGCGGTAGGCGGCCGTCAACTGCTCGTAGGCGTGCGGGGTGTAGCCGTCGCGGTCCCGCTCCAGCACGGGCAGCCGGCGCTCGGCGGGTTCGTGCGGGACCAGGGAGGTGTACGACAGGTGGTTGAGGAGCACCTCGCCGGGCGCGCACTCCGGCTCCAGGAACAGGACGTCGATCTGCGCGCGGCGCAGGTTGAGGGCGCCGTCCATGGGCGGCCCCTTGCGCAGCCACAGCTCGCCGATGGCCGTGCTGCTGGCCCGCAGCGCCGAACCGCCCGGATGCGACAGGGCGGTGTACGACAGGTCGAGCCGTCCGGCTATCCGGGCGCCGCGCAGGCCCGTCGAGCCGCGCACCTGCGCGTACCGCACCAGCATGTCGCCGCCCACGGCGAAGGTCTCCGCCTCCAGCGCGGCGTGCCCGGGGTTGTCGAGCCGGGCCTCGGCGAGGTTGACCGATCCGGCGACGGTCGCGCCGCTCAGCCGTGTCTGCCCGCGGGTGCGCAGCCCCGGCGCCCACAGGTCGGCGCCGATCGCGGCCTGGTTGAGCTGGAGCACCGGCTCCTGCGCGTCCGGCGCGGCCACCTCGGCGCCCTCCAGGTACAGGCTGCCGGCGATCCGGGCGCCGCCCAGCCGCACGATCCCCGTGCACCGGGCCCGGGTCAGCCGCACGGCACCGTCGACCTGGACGGCGTGGGCGACCAGTCCGGGCAGGACGGACTCGCTGAGGTTGAGTTCGCGCAGCCGGGCGGCGTGGTACCGCGGGGCCTCGTCGAAGTGGCAGTGTCGCAGCCGCACGGGGTGGTCGACGGTCGCGTACTGCAGGTCCAGCCGGCCCGTGATCCGGGCGCCCGCCAGACTGAGCGCGGCCGTCTCGCCGTCCTGCCGCGGGCCGCCGAGGAGCAGTGCCCGCAGCACCCGGGCCCGCACGGTCCGTCCGGCGCCCCAGTCCGCCCCGTCGGCGGGGTCCTCGTCGGGTGACTCCCGGAAGTCCACGGCCTCCCCGCGCGGGAAGGCCCGCCACACCCGCTCCTCGGCCGCCGTCAGGTCGCTGATCTCCACCAGCGGGACTCTCACCCGAGGGGCGGGCGGCTGTCAATCCGCCCGGACGGACGGGGGGTTGAACACGAGGGCCCCCGGTTCCGCTGTCGGCGGACCCGGGGGCACACGGCTGTGCGGTGCCGGCTACGGCCTGACGTTCCACTCCGTGATCACCGGACGGTCGTGTTCCGTCGACAGACGGCTGACCGTGCCGGTGGCCAGCTGGAACAGCCGGCCCTCGGCGGGCGGCAGGCCCAGGCGGCGCGCGGTGAGCACGCGCAGGAAGTGGGCGTGGGCGACGAGGACCACGTCGCCCTCGGCCAGGGCCGGGGACAGGCGGGCCAGGACCCGGTCGGCGCGCGCGCCGATCTCCTGCGGCGACTCGCCGGGGTGCCCTTCGGGGCCGGGCGGCACGCCGTCGGTCCACAGGTCCCAGTCGGGCCGGGAACGGTGGATCTCGGCGGTGGTGATGCCCTCGTAGCCGCCGTAGTCCCACTCGTGCAGGTCGGGGTCGGGCACGACCCCGGGTATGCCCGCCAGTTCGGCGGTGCGCAGGGCGCGGCTCAGCGGACTGGCGAGCGCCAGGGCGTAGGTCCGTCCGGTGAGGAGCGGGGCGAGGGACTTGGCCTGTTCCTCGCCGTGCTCCGTGAGGGGCAGGTCGGTCCAGCTGGTGTGCTGTCCCGACAGGCTCCACTCCGTCTCACCGTGGCGGACCAGCAGGAGGTCCCCCACGGCAGGTCAGCCCTTCTTCTCGACCGCGTGGCCGCCGAACTGGTTGCGCAGCGCGGCGATCATCTTCATCTGCGGGGAGTCGTCCTGCCGCGAGGCGAACCGGGCGAACAGGGACGCGGTGATCGCGGGCAGCGGCACGGCGTTGTCGATGGCCGCCTCGACGGTCCAGCGGCCCTCGCCGGAGTCCTCCGCGTAGCCGCGCAGCTTCTCCAGGTGCTCGTCGTCGTCCAGGGCGTTGACCGCGAGGTCCAGCAGCCAGGAACGGATGACCGTGCCCTCCTGCCAGGAGCGGAACACCTCGCGGACGTTCTCCACCGAGTGCACCTTCTCCAGCAGCTCCCAGCCCTCGGCGTAGGCCTGCATCATGGCGTACTCGATGCCGTTGTGGACCATCTTGGAGAAGTGCCCGGCGCCGACCCGGCCCGCGTGGACGTAGCCGTACGGGCCGTCCGGCTTGAGCGCGTCGAAGACCGGCTGGAGCCGGTCCACGTTCTCCTTGTCGCCGCCGACCATGAGCGCGTAGCCGTTCTCCAGGCCCCACACACCGCCGGAGACACCGGCGTCGACGAAGCCGATGCCCTTGATGCCGAGCGCGGCGGCGTGCTTCTCGTCGTCCGTCCAGCGGGAGTTGCCGCCGTCGATCACGGTGTCGCCGGGGGACAGCAGGTCGCCGAGTTCGTCGATGACGGTCTGGGTGGCCGTGCCGGCCGGGACCATCACCCACACGTGGCGGGGCGCGTCGAGCTTCTCGACCAGTTCGGCGAGGCTCTTGACGTCGGAGACCTCAGGGTTGCGGTCGTAGCCGATGACGGTGTGGCCGGCGCGGCGGATCCGCTCGCGCATGTTGCCGCCCATCTTGCCGAGACCGATGAGACCGAGCTGCATGATCAGTTCTCCGATGCGTTCTTGAGAGTGCGGTAGGCGGCGACGAGGGCGGTGGTGGACGGGTCGAGACCCGGCACGTCCGCGCCTTCGGTGAGGGCCGGTTCGACGCGCTTGGCGAGCACCTTGCCGAGCTCCACGCCCCACTGGTCGAAGGAGTCGATGTTCCACACCGCGCCCTGGACGAACACCTTGTGCTCGTAGAGGGCGATCAGCTGGCCGAGCACCGACGGGGTCAGCTCGGCGGCGAGGATGGTGGTGGTGGGGTGGTCGCCGCGGAAGGTGCGGTGCGCGACCTGCTCCTCGGCCACGCCCTCCGCGCGGACCTCCTCGGCGGTCTTGCCGAAGGCCAGCGCCTGGGTCTGGGCGAAGAAGTTGGCCATCAACAGGTCGTGCTGGGCCTTGAGTTCCTCGCTCAGCTCGCCGATGGGCCGGGCGAAGCCGATGAAGTCGGCCGGGATCAGCTTGGTGCCCTGGTGGATCAACTGGTAGTAGGCATGCTGGCCGTTGGTGCCCGGGGTGCCCCAGACGACCGGGCCGGTCTGCCACTCCACCGGATTGCCGTCGCGCTGCACCGACTTGCCGTTGGACTCCATGTCCAGCTGCTGGAGGTACGCGGTGAACTTCGACAGGTAGTGCGAGTACGGCAGCACCGCGTGGGTCTGGGCGTCGTAGAAGTTGTCGTACCAGATGCCCAGCAGGCCCAGCAGCAGCGGCGCGTTGGCCTCGGCGGGCGCGGTGCGGAAGTGGTCGTCGACGATCCGGAAGCCGTCCAGCATCTCGCGGAACCGGTCCGGGCCGATGGCGATCATCAGGGAGAGCCCGATCGCGGAGTCGTACGAGTACCGCCCGCCGACCCAGTCCCAGAACTCGAACATGTTGTCCGGGTCGATGCCGAACTCGGTGACCTTCTCCGCGTTCGTGGACAGCGCCACGAAGTGCTTCGCCACGGCCTTCTCGTCGCCGTCGAAGGCCCTCAGCAGCCAGGAACGGGCGGAGGTGGCGTTGGTGATCGTCTCGATCGTGGTGAACGTCTTGGACGCCACGATGAACAGCGTCTCGGCCGGGTCCAGGTCGCGGGTGGCCTCGTGCAGGTCGGAGCCGTCCACGTTCGACACGAACCGGAACGTCAACTCCCGCGCGGTGTACGGGCGCAGCGCCTCGTAGGCCATCGCGGGGCCGAGGTCGGAGCCGCCGATGCCGATGTTGACCACGTTCCGGATGCGCTGGCCGGTGTGCCCGGTCCACTCGCCGGAGCGGACCCGCTCGGCGAAGCCGGCCATCTTGTCGAGCACGGCGTGCACCTTCGGCACGACGTTCTCGCCGTCGACCTCGACCACCGCGTCCCGGGAGGCGCGCAGCGCGGTGTGCAGCACCGCCCGCCGCTCGGTGAGGTTGATCTTCTCGCCGCGGAACATGGCGTCCCGCAGCGCGAACACGCCGGTGGCGGTGGCGAGTTCCTGGAGCAGGGCCAGGGTCTCGTCGGTGATCAGCTGCTTGCTGTAGTCGATGTGCAGGTCACCGACCCGCACGACGTACCGCTCGGCGCGGCCGGGGTCCGCCGCGAACAGCTCGCGCAGGTGCGGCTGGCCCTGGGCGCGGTGGTCGGCGAGGGCCGTCCACTCGGGCCGGTGGGTGAGCTTGGGGTACTCGGCCATCTCAGGCGTTCTCCTTGGTGCCCTCGCCCTGGAGGGCGATGGCGTACATCTCGTCCGCGTCGAGGCGGCGCAGTTCCTCGGCGATCAGTTCGGAGGTGGGGCGGACCTTCAGGGCGAGGGTGCGCGGCGGCTGGCCCGGCAGGGTCAGCGTGGCCAGCGGGCCCTCGGGGCGGTCGACGACGATCTCGCCGTTCGCCGTGCCGAGGCGTACGGTCGTCACGAACGGGCCGGCGCTGTGCACCCGGTCCACCGGGACGCCCAGGCGGACCCGGAGCCAGCGGGCGAGCAGCTCGGCGCTGGGGTTGTCGGCCTCGGCCTCGACGGCCGCCGAGGTCACCTTCACGCGGGCCTGGTCCATGGCGGCGGCCAGCATCGACCGCCACAGGGTCAGCCGGGTCCAGGCCAGGTCGGTGTCGCCGGGGGCGTAGGTGCGGGCCCGGGCGTTCAGGACGTCCAGCGGCCGCTCGACGGCGTACAGGTCGGTGATCCGGCGCTGGGCGAGCGCGCCCAGCGGGTCCTTGGACGGGGCCTCGGGCGCGTCCACCGGCCACCACACGACCACCGGGGCGTCCGGCAGCAGCAGCGGCAGCACCACCGAGTCGGCGTGGTCGGACACCTCGCCGTAGGTGCGCAGCACCACCGTCTCGCCGGTGCCGGCCTCGGAGCCGACCCGGACCTCGGCGTCCAGCCGCGAGTGGGTGCGGTCGCGCAGGGTGCGGGCCTGCCTGCGGATGACGACCAGGGTGCGCGAGGGGTGCTCGTGCGAGGCCTCCTCGGCCGCCTTGATCGAGTCGTAGGCGTTCTCCTCGTCCGTGACGATGACCATCGTCAGGACCATGCCCACGGCGGGCGTCCCGATGGCGCGGCGGCCCTGCACCAACGCCTTGTTGATCTTGCTTGCCGTGGTGTCGGTCAGGTCGATCTTCATGGCCTGCGCCAGCTCCGTCCGTCTCGTGCGAGCATCTCGTCGGCTTCACTCGGTCCCCAGCTGCCCGACGCGTACTGCGCCGGCCTGCCGTGCGACGCCCAGTAGTCCTCGATCGGGTCGAGGATCTTCCAGGACTCCTCCACCTCCTGGTGGCGGGGGAACAGGTTGGCGTCGCCGAGCAGTACGTCCAGGATGAGCCGCTCGTACGCCTCCGGGCTCGACTCGGTGAACGACTCGCCGTAGGCGAAGTCCATCGAGACGTCCCGGATCTCCATCGACGTGCCCGGCACCTTCGAGCCGAACCGCACGGTCATGCCCTCGTCCGGCTGGACGCGGATGACGATCGCGTTCTGCCCCAGCTCCTCGGTGGCGGTGGAGTCGAACGGCGAGTGCGGGGCCCGCTTGAAGACCACCGCGATCTCGGTGACCCGGCGGCCGAGCCGCTTGCCGGTGCGCAGGTAGAAGGGGACGCCCGCCCAGCGGCGGTTGTCGATGCCCAGCTTGATCGCGGCGAAGGTGTCGGTCTTCGACTTGGGGTCGATGCCGTCCTCCTGGAGGTAGCCGACGACCTTCTCGCCGCCCTGCCAGCCGGCCGCGTACTGGCCGCGCACGGTGTGCCGGCCCAGGTCCTCCGGCAGCCGCACCGACTTCAGCACCTTCAGCTTCTCGGTGAGCAGCGCCTCCGCGTCGAACGCGATCGGCTCCTCCATGGCGGTCAGCGCCATCAGCTGGAGCAGGTGGTTCTGGATGACGTCCCGGGCGGCGCCGATGCCGTCGTAGTAGCCGGCCCGGCCGCCGATGCCGATGTCCTCGGCCATGGTGATCTGCACGTGGTCGACGTACGACCGGTTCCAGATCGGCTCGTACATCTGGTTGGCGAAGCGCAGCGCCAGGATGTTCTGGACGGTCTCCTTGCCGAGGTAGTGGTCGATGCGGAACACCTGGTCCGGCTCGAACACCTCGTGCACGATCGTGTTCAGCTCACGCGCGCTGTCCAGGTCGTGCCCGAACGGCTTCTCGATGACCGCGCGCCGCCAGGAACCCTCCGGCGGGCTGGCCAGGCCGTGCTTCTTCAGCTGCTGCACGACCTTCGGGAAGAACTTCGGCGGCACCGAGAGGTAGAAGGCGAAGTTGCCGCCGGTGCCCCGGGAGGAGTCCAGCTCGTCGACGGCGTCCTTCAGCTGCTTGAACGCGGTGTCGTCGTCGAAGTCGCCGGGGATGAACCGCATGCCCTCGGCGAGCTGCTGCCACACCTCCTCGCGGAACGGGGTGCGGGCGTGCTCCTTCACGGCGTCGTGCACGACCTGCGCGAAGTCCTGGTCGGCCCAGTCCCGGCGGGCGAACCCGACGAGGGAGAAGCCCGGCGGCAGCAGACCGCGGTTGGCCAGGTCGTACACGGCCGGCATCAGCTTCTTGCGGGACAGGTCGCCGGTCACCCCGAAGATGACCAGGCCCGACGGCCCGGCGATGCGGGGCAGCCGGCGGTCCCGGGCGTCCCGCAGCGGGTTCACCCAGTCGGCGGCCGGGGCCACCGGCACGCGCACCTCCTCGGGTGCGGGCGCCTGGGCGGGTGCGTTCTCGGTCATCGGGCGTCAACTCCCTTGCTCTTCAGGGACTTCGCAACGGCGTCCAGGAGGTCCTGCCAGGCCACCTCGAACTTGGCGACACCCTCGTTCTCCAGCTGCCGGACGACCTCGTCGTAGGAGATGCCGAGCCGCTCGATGGCGGCCAGGTCGGCACGGGCCTGCGCGTAGCCGCCGGTCACCGTGTCACCGGTGATCTCGCCGTGGTCGGCGACCGCCTTGAGCGTGGCCTCCGGCATGGTGTTGACGGTGCCCGGCGCGACCAGCTCGTCCACGTACAGGGTGTCCTTGTAGGCGGGGTCCTTCACACCGGTGGACGCCCACAGCGGGCGCTGCTTGTTCGCCCCGTCCGCGGCGAGCGCCGCCCAGCGGCCGGAGGCGAAGACCTCCTCGTACGCCTCGTAGGCGAGGCGGGCGTTGGCGAGGGCCGCACGGCCCTTGAGGGCGAGGGCCTCGTCGGTGCCGAGGGCGGTCAGCCGCTTGTCGATCTCGCTGTCCACGCGGGAGACGAAGAAGGACGCCACGGAGTGGATCGTGGCGAGGTCGACGCCCCGCTCGCGGGCCTTCTCCAGGCCGGCCAGGTAGGCGGCCATGACCTCGCGGTAGCGCTCCAGGGAGAAGATCAGGGTCACGTTGACGCTGATGCCGAGCCCGATGACCTCGGTGATCGCCGGCAGGCCCGCCTTGGTCGCCGGTATCTTGATCATCACGTTGGGCCGGTCGACCAGCCAGGCCAGCTGCTTGGCCTCGGCGACGGTGGCCTCGGTCTCGTGGGCGAGCCGGGGGTCGACCTCGATGGAGACGCGGCCGTCACGGCCGCCCGAGGCGTCGTACACGGGACGCAGGACGTCGGCGGCGTCCCGCACGTCGGCGGTCGTCATCATCCGTACGGCCTCGTCGACCGTCACCCCGCGTACGGCGAGGTCGGTCAGCTGCTCCTCGTAGCCCTCACCGGAGCCGATGGCGGCCTGGAAGATGGACGGGTTGGTGGTGACACCGACGGCACTTCCGCTCGCCACCAGCTCGGCGAGGCTGCCCGAGGTGATCCGCTTGCGGGACAGGTCGTCCAGCCAGATGGACACCCCCTCGTCGGCGAGGCGCTTGAGGGCTCCCGGGGTGGGGATTGCTTCGGTCACTGTGCTCATCTCTCTTGTCGTGCATCTTCGGTGCGTCGGTGTGCTTGGTGTGCTTGGTGTGCTTGGTGGTGCGTCGGTGTCAGGCGCGCGTGGCGGCGAGCGACTCGCGGGCCGCCGCGGCGACGTTCTCGGGGGTGAAGCCGAACTCGGCGAACAGGGTCTTGGCGTCGGCGGAGGCACCGAAGTGCTCCAGCGAGACGATGCGTCCGGCGTCACCGACGAACCGGTACCAGGTCAGGCCGATGCCGGCCTCGACGGCGACCCGGGCCTTCACGGCCGGCGGCAGCACCCGCTCGCGGTACTCGCGCGGCTGCTCCTCGAACCACTCCACGGACGGCATGGACACCACGCGCGTGCCGATCCCCTCGGCCTCCAGCCGCTCCCGCGCGGCCACGGCCAGCTGCACCTCGGAGCCCGTCGCGATGATGATCACCTCCGGGACCTCCGTCGAGGACTCGCGCAGCACGTAGCCGCCCTTGGCCGCGTCCGGGTTCGGCGCGTACACCGGCACGCCCTGGCGGGTGAGCGCGAGCCCGTGCGGGGCGGGGTGCGTGGCGTGCCTCTTCAGGATCTCGGCCCAGACGATCGCGGTCTCGTTGGCGTCCGCCGGGCGGACGACGTTCAGGCCCGGGATGGCGCGCAGCGAGGCCAGGTGCTCGACCGGCTGGTGGGTGGGGCCATCCTCGCCGAGGCCGATGGAGTCGTGCGTCCACACGTACGTCACCGGCAGCTGCATCAAAGCCGCCATCCGCACGGCGTTGCGCATGTAGTCGGAGAACACCAGGAAGGTGCCGCCGTAGATCCGGGTGTTGCCGTGCAGGGCGATGCCGTTCATCTCCGCGGCCATGGAGAACTCGCGGATGCCGAAGTGCACGGTACGGCCGTACGGGTCGGCCCCGGGCAGCGGGTTGCCCTCCGGCAGGAAGGAGCTGGTCTTGTCGATGGTGGTGTTGTTCGACCCGGCGAGGTCGGCGGAACCGCCCCACAGCTCGGGCAGGACCGGGCCGAGCGCCTGGAGCACCTTGCCGGAGGCGGCGCGGGTGGCGACGGACTTGCCCTCCTCGAAGACCGGGATGCTCTCCTCCCAGCCCTCGGGCAGCTCGCCCTTGCTGACGCGGTCGAACAGCGCGGCCCGCTCGGGGCTGGCGGCACGCCACTCGGCGATCCGCTTGTCCCAGGCCGCGTGCGCCTCGGCACCCCGGTCCAGGGCCCGCCGGGTGTGCTTCAGGACGTCGTCGGCGACCTCGAAGGTCTGCTCCGGGTCGAACCCGAGGAGGCGCTTGGTGGCGGCGATCTCGTCCTCGCCGAGCGCGGAGCCGTGCGCGGCCTCGGTGTTCCGGGCGTTCGGGGCCGGCCAGGCGATGATCGTGCGCATCGCGATGATCGAGGGCCGCTCGGTCTCGGCCTGGGCGGCCTTCAGCGCGGCGTGGAGGGCGGGGACGTCGATGTCACCCTCGGCGGTGGGCTCGACGCGCTGGGTGTGCCAGCCGTAGGCCGCGTACCGCCCCAGCACGTCCTCGGAGAAGGCGGTCGCGGTGTCGCCCTCGATGGAGATGTGGTTGTCGTCGTAGAGGAAGACCAGGTTGCCGAGCTTCTGGTGGCCGGCGAGCGAGGAGGCCTCGGCGGAGACGCCCTCCTCCAGGTCGCCGTCGGAGACGATGGCCCAGACGGTGTGGTCGAAGGGGGAGGTGCCGGCGGGCGCCTCCGGGTCGAACAGGCCGCGCTCGTAGCGGGCGGCCATCGCCATGCCGACGGCGTTGGCGACGCCCTGGCCGAGCGGGCCGGTGGTGGTCTCCACGCCCGCGGTGTGCCCGTACTCGGGATGGCCCGGGGTCTTCGAGCCGTGCGTGCGGAAGGCCTTCAGGTCGTCCAGCTCCAGCTCGTAGCCGGCGAGGAACAGCTGCGTGTAGAGGGTCAGCGAGGTGTGGCCGGGGGAGAGGACGAACCGGTCACGGCCGGTCCACTCCGGGTCGGCCGGGTCGTGTCGCATCACCTTCTGAAAGATCGTGTACGCGGCAGGCGCCAGGCTCATCGCGGTGCCCGGGTGTCCGTTGCCCACCTTCTGCACCGCGTCGGCCGCCAGAATTCGGGCGGTGTCCACGGCACGCCGGTCGAGGTCGGTCCACTCGAAGCTCTCGGAAGTCTGCGTAGTCATCTTCAAGAAGTCCTCGTTCAGTGCGGGATGGCTGGCCGGACGCGTTCAAACTTAAAAGTCTGACTTTTTCGGGGAAAGGTCGGGGTGTGTCAGCCTGTGGTGAATCTGGGACAGTGATCACGCGACAGAGATAGGAAGAACCGGGCATGACGGGCATAAGACACCAAGGTGAGGGTGACGTGATCAGAACGTTCCCCTTCCCGGCCGATCTGGCCGTCGGCGGCGTCGGCATGCAGATCGGCCCGATGGGCACCGACCACCGCTGGCACGTCGACGCCCCCCTGCACCGCGTCCACCGTATCGACTTCCACGTCGTCATGCTCTTCACCGGCGGCCCGGTACGGCACATGATCGACTTCGCCGAGTACGAGGCCGCCGCCGGAGACCTCCTGTGGATCCGCCCCGGACAGGTCCACCGGTTCTCCCGTGACTCCGTGTACCGCGGAACCGTCCTGACCATGCAGCCCGGCTTCCTGCCCCGCGCCACCGTCGAGGCCGCCGGCCTGTACCGCTACGACCTGCCGCCGCTGCTGCACCCCGACCCCGCGCAGCTGGCCGCGCTGCACGCGGCCCTCGACCAGCTGCGCCGCGAGTACGAGGACACCGAGACGCTCCCGCCCGGCCTGCACACGGCGGTCCTGCGGCACAGTCTGACCGCGTGCCTGCTGCGCCTCGCCCATCTCGCCACCAGCGCGGCCGAGACCTCCCGGCAGCACACCGACAGCACCTTCACCCGCTTCCGGGACGCCGTCGAGCGGGGCTTCCCCACCAACCACAGCGTCAGCGCCTACGCCGACGCCCTCGGTTACTCCCGCCGCACCCTCGTCCGCGCCGTCCGCGCGGCCACCGGCGAGACGCCGAAGGGCTTCATCGACAAGCGCGTCGTCCTGGAGGCCAAGCGCCTCCTCGCCCACACGGACCTGCCGATCGGCCGCGTCGGGGTGGCCGTGGGCTTCCCCGACGCGGCGAACTTCTCGAAGTTCTTCCACCTGCACACCGGGCAGACACCGGTGGCGTTCCGGGCGGAGCTGCGCTGAGCGCCCGCGTGGACGAGGGTGTCCGCCCGGTGCCGGATCCGGCGCGCCTCGTGCGGGCACGGCCGGTGGGGCCGCATGACGGCGGCGCCGGGGGCCGACGTCCACGTGCACGTCGGCCCCCGGCGCCGCGGGCCCGCCCGGTCAGTGACCGAAGTCGAACCAGTTCACGTTCACGAAGTCGGCCGGCTGGCCGCTGGTGAAGGTGAGGTAGACGTCGTGCGTGCCGGTCACCGCGCCGATGTTGGCCGGGACCGTCCGCCAGGACTGCCAGCCGCCCGTGTTGCCCACGGCGAAACTGCCGACGGGCGCGTTGCCGCGGCTGTCCAGACGCACCTCGACCAGGCCGCTGACCCCGCCGGCCGCACCGCTCGCGACCCGGGCGTAGAACTGCGTGGCCGCCGTGGAACCGAAGTTCACGCCCTTGTACAGCGCCCAGTCGCCGTTCGCGAGGCTCCCGATGTCCTGGCCGCCGCCGGTGTCCGTGGTGGTCTCCGTGACGACGCCGGACTGACTGTCGTACGACTCGGCCTGGACGGGGCTGTAGGCGTCCCGGTTGCCCGTCGGCGGGGGCGTGGTGCCGCCGCCCGAGGACCGCAGGACCTGCACGTAGTCGACGACCATCGGGTGGCCCGGCTCGGTGCCGCCGTCCGGGCCGCCGCCGAACGCGGCCGGGAAGCCGCCGCCCATCGCGACGTTGAGGATGAGGAAGTAGCCGTGGTTCGTGGCGTTCGCCCACGTCGTCGCGTCGACCTGGTTCGCCCGCACGGTGTGGAAGTTGACGCCGTCGAGGTAGAAGCGGATCTCCTCGGGGCTGGTCGAGCGGTCCCACTCCATCGCGTAGGTGTGGAAGCCGGCCTGACAGGTGGTGCCGGTGCAGGAGGTGGAGTTGCCGATGCCGGAGGTCTCGTTGCACGGGCCGCCCGGGTTCGTGCCGCAGTGCATCGTGGCCCAGTCGGTGTTCAGGCCCTGGACGTTCTCCATGATGTCCAGCTCGCCGATGCCCGGCCAGTTCCAGTAGTTGCCGCGGAACGGCGCGCCGAGCATCCAGAACGCCGGCCAGTAGCCCTTCGCGGCGGCGCCGGTGACGTTCGGCATCTGGATGCGCGCCTGGACGCGCAGCTTCCCGCCGGCCGGGGGCTGGAAGTCGGTGCGGGTGGTCTCGATCCGGCCGGAGGTCCAGTTGCCGGAGGCGTCGCGGCGCGGGGTGATGAGCAGGTTGCCGTTCCCGTCGAGCGCGACGTTGCCGGTGCTCGACGTCATCGTCTCGACCTCGCCGGTGCCCCAGTTGGCGGCCCCGCCGGGGTAGGAGGTTCCGGTGTCGTACTGCCAGTCGGCCGTGTTGACGCCCGAGCCGGCCGCGCCGTTGAAGTCGTCCACGAAGACCTGCGTCCAGCCCGAGGGCGGGGTGGGCGCGGACGCGTCGGCGGGTGCGGTGGAGGCCGTGGCGAGGGCCGCGGCCAGGCCGAGCGTGGCGACGGCGGCGGTGAACGCGCGCCGCAGCGGGCGGGGTCTGGGGATGCCGGAGGATGCGCTCATGGGGAGCCTCTCGGTACGGGTGTGTGCGGGGGTTTCGTGAGAGCGCTCTCACGCAGACTTCCCTGCGCTGCTTGAGAGCGCTCTCACGGTGCCGCCAATGTGCTCTCCGGCCCGGGGACCGTCAAGAGTTGAAGCAAGGAAAGTCCTTGTCGGGCAGGGCAGTTCACGGGGTGAAGCCACCCGTACCGGCGCAGACCGCGCCGCCCGCCAGTCGGCCCGGTACGGCTCCGGCACCGGTCCGCGGGGCCCCTTCCCGGGCGGGTCACGCGAGGCCCACCGCAGGGCCGGGCTCACCTCCCTCCCGATGGCGGCTCACTTCGCCGGCTCGGCGGCAGCGGAGCCGGCGCCCGCAGCGGCTCGCACCGCGTACGCCTCTGCGGACCGCTGTCCTTTGGCGGTCCCACGGCAGGGGTACGGCAGCGGTGCCGTCCGGCCGCGATTCCGGCGGCCCGGCGGCGGCAGGGCGACGGCCGGACGCCGGGGCCGGCTCCCGGGCGGCCGCCGGCCAACGGGGTGCCGTACCCGCTGTCGGTCACCGGCCACGCTCCCTCGTGCCGATGGCAACGAACCCCGACCGGCGCTCCCGTGGGCCCGCGTCACCACCGCACTCCTCGACCCGATGGCCGCCCCGGGTCCACGATCCGGCGCGCTCGCCGAACGGCTGCCCGGCCAGGAGGGCGTCGGAGCGGGCGGCACCGCCTACGGCCTGCGCACCGCGCCCCTCGCCGTCGGCATCACCCGGCGCCTGGCTCGCCTCGTCTCCGTCCTGGCCGCCGACGCGGTCATGAGGCCGCGTGTCCGGCGGACGCGGGTGGCGCGCACCCGTGCGCCGCCGAGCCGGTGCCCGGCCACGCCACCGGCCCGGTGCGTGCGGTCGAGAGGGAGTGCTCGCCGGCGCCGGACCGGGTTGCCGGGCGGCCACCGGAACGGCCTTCACGCCCCCGTGCCGTCCACGGCGGCGAGGCCGGGTCCACCCGGGCCCGGCGTACCGCACACGGCAACGGAGGGCCGCTCCGCCGAGCGGCCCTCCGTGTCGTCTCCACCGGTGCCTCAGCCGGTGAAGCCGGCCGTGATCGAGGTGAACTGCCAGTTGTTCTGGCTGATCCCGGAGCAGTTCTCGGCGACACCGCCGCCCGGGCAGGGCCGGTCGCGGTTGACCGACCAGAAGGCCAGCCGCGCGATGTGGTGCGAGTTCGCCCAGTCCCGGATCTGCGTCCAGATCGCCGTGGTCGTCGTCTCCTGCTGGTCGGACAGGCCGTTCATGCCGGAGATGCCGATGTGCGCGTACGCGGTGGCGTCGTCCCAGCCGAAGGTGGACTTCAGCTTGTTCTTCAGCCCCTCCGCCGCGTTCACCGTGTTGCCGTACATGTCCGAGCCGCCGCCGAAGTCGAACGGCATGATGGTGAACACGTCGATGTTCGCGCCCAGCGCCTGCGCCTGCTCGATGAGCCGGTTGCCGTAGTACGTCGGCCCGGTGGTGGACGTGCCGAACGTGACGATGGTCTTCAGGCCGGGGTTGTTGGCCTTGACCGTCTTCAGCGCGGTGAGGATCTTCGCCTGGACGGCCTCGTTCTCGAACTCGTCGGTGTTCTCGATGTCGAAGTCGATGGCCTTCAGGCCGTAGGCGTCGACCACCTTCTGGATCGCCCCGGCGAGCGCGCTCGCGGAGGAGCAGTTGGCGCCCAGCTTGCTGCCCGACCAGCCGCCGAAGGACGGCACGATGTCGCCGCCGGCGGACCGGATCTGGTTGATCGCCGACTGGTCCACGCCGCCGGTCAGCGGCCTGCTGCCGTCCCAGGCCGGGGTGCAGCCGCCCGAGTCCAGCACGAACGCCATCGTGAACCACTTGGCGCCGGTCGCGTTCATCACCGTGGTCGGGTTCGGCGGATCGCCCCAGCCCTCGTACAGGTACGGCGCCGCCTGCTTGAAGCCGGTGCCGCCGCCGGTGCCCGCGTCGGTCGTGACGGTCACGGAGTTGGAGGCCGGCGAGGTGTTCCCGGCCGCGTCCCGCGCCTTCACGGTGAAGGTGTAGCTCGTGCTCGGCGACAGCCCGCTGACCGTGGCCGACGTCCCGGAGACGCTCAGGAGCTGGTTGGCTCCGCTGTAGATGTCGTACGCCGTCACGCCCGTGTTGTCCGTGGCCGCGTTCCACTTCAGCGACACGCTGGACGACGTCTTGCCGGTGGAGGTGAGCCCGCTCGGCGCGGTCGGCGCCTGGGTGTCCCCGCCGCCCCCGCCGCCCGGGCCGTCCAGGCTGATGTCGTCGGCGTAGTAGGTGCCCTGGCCGTACCAGCCGTGCACATAGATGGTGGCGCTGGTCTGCGAGGCGCCGGTGGTGAAGGAGACGCTGAGCTGGCTGTACGCCGATGGGGACGACGTCCAGGTGGAGGCACCGCCGTTGACGCCCAGGTACACGTAGCTGCCGCGCACCCAGCCGCTGAGGCTGTACGTCGTGTTCGGCTGCACGGCGACCGTCTGGCTGCACTGCGCGTTGTCGCTGGACGACGCCGCGCCCTGGAGCGCCTTGGCGCCGCCGTGCACGGGGGAGGAGACGACCGAACCGAGGTTTCCGGTGCAGGTCCAGGGGGAGAGGCCGCCGGACTCGAAGCCGGCGTTGGTGAGGATGTTGGCCGCCTGGGCCGTACCGGGGAGGGCGATGGCCCCGCCGACCGCGAGGGCGGCGGAGCCGAGCAGGGCGAGAAGCCGGCGTCTGGGACGCCCGAGTGTGTCGCGCACGCGATCTCCCTGTCAGGGGTGGGGTGTTCGGGAGTGCTGGGGAGTGCGGAAGCGTTGCGTCAACGAATTTGGTATGGACCAATCGCCCCTGTCAAGAAGCAGAGCGGAATTGGTCCATACCGGTGGGCGTGAGCGCCTCAGAGGGGGAGCACCTCACCCGCCGAGGCGGCCCGCACGGGCACCGGCACCGCGGGCAGCAGGACTTCGGAATCCACCCGCTGCCGCGGAAGGGCCGCGGGCGCCAGCGGACGCGGCCCCGACACCACCGTGTAGTCCTGCCCCAGGAACGGCGGCTCGATCACCCCGGGGTCCTCGCCCAGCGCCACCTGCACGGCGGCCCACGGTGCGTTCACGCCGCAGAGCGACAGCTGGTGCAAACCCCCGGCGGGCCTGGTGTTGACGTCCAGCAGCACCGGCCGGTCGCCGAGCATCCGGAACTGGATGTTGGACAGGTGGTGCAGTCCGAAGCCCTCCGCGATCAGCCGGGCCGGGGCCAGCCACCGCTCGTCCAGGGTGAAGCCCCGGCGGCGGCCGTTCTTGGTGCGGCCCACCGCGAGCCGGACCCGGTTGTCCGGCCCGGTCAGGCAGTCGACCGACACCTCGGGCTGCTCCAGGCGCGGCATCACCAGCCAGTCCACGGGCTCATCGGCCCGCCGCAGCGCCTCCTCGACCAGGTCCAGCTGGACGTACGGGCCCGGGAAGCCGGTCAGGTGCGCGAGCGAGAAGGGGGCCCGGGTGATCATCCGGAAGCCGACCCCGCCGGCGCCGGCGGCCGGCTTGAAGCACGGCCGGTGCCCGGCCGCCTCCAACTCCTCGACCGCGGCGAGAAGTTCGTCCGCCGTGCGGACCCGGTGCCACGGCGGCACCGGGACGCCCACCGAGCGGACCGCCTCGTACGCGACCGCCTTGTCCTCGAACACGGCGACCGCCTCGGGCGTCGGCGCCAGCAGCGCCGTGCCGGCCGCCGCGAACTCGGCCCGGTGCGCCACGATCGCCGCCTGGTGCAGCCGGGGCACGAACACGTCGATGCCGCGCCGGGCGCACTGGTCGAGGGCGTACTCGACGTACGCCGCCGGGGACAGGCCCTCCGGCTCCAGCTCGGCGGTGTCGGCGGCGGCCAGCACGGGGGAGTCGGGGTCGCCGTGCGTGGCGTGGATCTCCACCGCGCGGTCGCTGGGATTTCTCCGCAGCTGATCCATGAAGAACACGTTCTCCGCGTACGTGCGGTTGAGCCAGACGCGTACGCGAGAGGGCATGCAGGCCGCCTTTCGGGTGTGCGGGCAGGGCGGAGCGGCCCGTGCCCGGGCAGGAGGGAGGAAGGGTCACCAAACAGCCCCGGAAAAAGGGGGGTTGAGGGCGCTGGTGTCGGGGCGATCATACGGCTTTCCAAGGGTCCCTCGTGCAACGTGGGTGTTACGGATCCGCGGCCCGTCCGATCACGGCTTCCGGGCCCGTCCGGTCACGGATCGCGGCCCCTCCGGCACCGGCTTCGCGGGCCGCCCGGTCGCGGACGCGCGCGAGGCGGACCGGGCCCGGATCGCGACACGCGGCGGGGGAACCTCTTGTCCGGTGCCCGGGGCATGTGTTCTCGTTGTGCCATCGGATGATCGGAAGGGGTGTGCGGGGTGGAGTCGACGGCCGGGGCCGGACAGCTGCTGGCCATCAGCGACCTCCACATCGGCTATCCGGACAACCGCGCCCTGATCGACGGCATGCGCCCCGACAGCGACGACGACTGGCTGATCGTGGCCGGTGACGTCGCCGAGACCGTCGCCGACATCCGCTGGGCCCTCGGCACGCTCGCGAGCCGCTTCAGCAAGGTGCTGTGGGCACCCGGCAACCACGAGCTGTGGACGCACCCGAGCGACCCGGTCACGCTGCGTGGCGTCGCCCGCTACGAGCACCTGGTCGAGGTCTGCCGCGAGCTGGGCGTGGTCACCCCCGAGGACCCCTACCCGGTCTGGCGCGGCGCGGGCGGCCCGGTCGCCGTGGCCCCGCTCTTCCTGCTCTACGACTACTCGTACCTGCCGGCCGGCTCCACCACCAAGGCGGAGGGCCTGGCCTACGCGGAGAGCACGGGCATCGTCTGCAACGACGAGTTCCTGCTGCACCCCGACCCCTACCCGAGCCGTGAGGCCTGGTGCCGGGCCCGGGTCGCCGAGACCGAGCGCAGGCTCGCCGAGCTGCCCGAGGACCTGCCGACCGTGCTGGCCGGGCACTGGCCGCTGGACCGGCACCCCACCGAGGTCCTGTGGCACCCCGAGTTCGCCATGTGGTGCGGCACCACGCTGACCGCGGACTGGCACCGCCGGTTCCGGGTCGCCACCATGGTCTACGGCCATCTGCACATCCCCCGCACCACCTGGCACGACGGAGTCCGCTTCATGGAGGTCTCCGTGGGATACCCCCGTGAGTGGCGCAAGCGTCCGGATCCGCCGGGAAGGCTGCGCCGCGTCCTGCCGATGGAGGTCGAAGCAGGTGATCGAGGAGCTGCTCCCGGAGTCGGTCGTGACCGTGGAGGCGCACGCTGACGACCCGCTGTGGGACTCCCCGCTCCACCCGGCGGAGGAGGCGCTCGTCGCGCGCGCGGTGGCCAAGCGGCGCCGTGAGTTCGCGGCCGTCCGGGGCTGTGCCCGGCGCGCCATGGAGAAGCTCGGCGTGCCGCCGCAGCCCGTGCTCTCCGGCGAGCGGGGCGCCCCGCACTGGCCGGACGGGCTGCTCGGCAGCATGACCCACTGCGACGGCTACTGCGCCGCCGCGCTGGTCCGCGCCACCGACCTCGCCTCCCTGGGCATCGACGCCGAACCGCACGGGCCGCTGCCGGAAGGAGTGGGCCCCTCCGTCTTCCTGCCCGCCGAGGCCGAGCGGCTCGACCGGCTGGCCGCGCGGTGGCCCGCCGTGCACTGGGACCGGCTGCTGTTCAGCGCCAAGGAGTCCGTCTACAAGGCGTGGTTCCCGCTCACCCGCCAGTGGCTGGACTTCTCCGAGGCCGACATCACGGTACGGCCGGACGCCGAGGACGAAGCCTCCGGCGCCCTGCACGCCGAGCTCCTCGTCCCCGGCCCCCTGGTCGGCGGGGCCCGGCTCCAGACCTTCGAGGGCCGGTGGACCGTACGGCACGGCGTGGTGGCCACCTCGGTGGTCATACCCCACCCCGCCCCGCGCCTCTGACGGCGAACCCGCCGGCCCCCACCGCCACCGCCGCCCGTCGTCCGGGTGACGGCGGCGGCACCGGACCGGCACGGCGCTCAGTCGGGCCGGCACCAGTCGTGCAGGAGCCGGAAGAACTCCGCCTCGTTGCCCGCGAGCCCGGCCCGGGCCAGTGCCTGCTCCGCCTCCGCGAGCACGACGGGCGGGACGACGGCGGGCCGGTCCTCGCCCGGCGGCCCGTCGAAGGCTGCGCGCACCGTGTGCAGCAGACGCAGGTAGGCCTGTACGGCGGTGCGCTCGCGGTCGGTCAGTACGGCGGTGGGCATCGGTCGGCTCTCCCCGAGTAGGCGTCACGGTCACGCGCCCTGCGGCGCCGTGCACCGCTTCGGACGGCGCACACTCCCAGCTTGCCGCCCACCACTGACAACGCCGTCCGGCCCCGCGCCGGTTAGCCCGCATAGCCGAGGCGGATCCGCCCCGATCACCCCGCACGACGTGCCGCCCGACCCGGCGAAACGTTTCTCAACTTCCGTGCCCCACACCCCGCTCCCGGCGCGGCGGGCACCGTCCCCCCGCGTGCACGGCGCCGAGCGCGCCTTGGCGGCACGGGGCCACCCGGACGGCGAGATGGGTCCGGTCCAGCCCTGCGGGCCGGTCCGGTTCAGCCCTGCGGGCCCGGGTACCCCAGCGACGCCTCGATGCGGCCGGCCACGCCGTCGCGCTGCACCGGCCCGCGCAACGCCGAACCCGCCAGCCACGTGCGGCACTTGCTGGCCAGGAGCAGCCCGAAGGTCTCGGCGTCCCGCTCCTCGGCGACGTCGAAGCGGCTGCGTGCCGCGACGCGTTGCACCGCCGCCTGGAGCGCCTCCTGGTCGGTGTGGTCGCCCAGCAGCCGGGTGGCGGCGCCGACGCCGTCCATGTGGAGCCCGCAGTGGTCGGCCTGCATGTGCCACAGCTCGTGGCCCAGGATCACCAACTGGTGGTCGGGGGCGGTGCGTTCCTCCACCACGACGACGTCCCGGTCGGTCAGGTCCAGCCACAGTCCGCTGGCCGTGCCGGGCGGGAAGGCCGCCGTACGGAAGTGCACCGGGCGCCCGCGCCGGCGGCCCATCGCCTGGCACAGCGCGCGGTACAGCTCGTCCGGGGGCGCGGGCACGGGCAGCGTGAGCCCGCCCACCAGTTCGTTGCACAGCCGGCGCATGTCCCTGCCGATGCCCACAGTTCTCCCCCGGCTCACGACTCGGGCCGCTTGACGCTCTCCAGGAGCATGTCGAGCCACTCGGCGACCTTGTCCCGGTGCTGGTCGGTGGGCAACTGCGCGGCACGCCAGGCGATTCCGCGCACGCCGTGGTCCTGCAGCAGCCGCTCCAGCGGGTCCTCCGGGGCCTCGGCGGCGGCCCGCTCCCGGTCCGCGAGCTTCTGCAGCAGCTCCTGCTCCGTGCGTTGCAGCGCGCCCGCCAGCGCCTCGGGGTCCTCCGCGGTGAGGAAGCCCGCGTGCACCCGGAAGAAGCGCTGGAGGGCGTCGCAGTGCTCCATGGTGGGCCGCCGGTCGCCGTTGATGAGGGCGCCGGCCTGCTGCCGGGACATGCCCGCGCCGTCGGCGATCTCCTGCTGGGTGTACCGGCGTCCGCCCGGCTTCAGCCGGGTGCGGCGCAGCAGGTCCAGGCGTTGCAGGAAGCGGGCCTGGACGTCCGGCTCACCCGCGGGCCGACCGCTGAGCAGGGCCTTGACCACCGGCTCCGGCACCCCGCAGGCGATCGAGAGCCGGCCCACGTCGAAGACCTCGGCGTGCGGGACGCCGAGGCGGTCGGCGAGCGCGGTGACGCGGGCGACGACGGCCGGCAGCTGGGCGGTCGCCGAGGCGCCCGGATCCTCGTAGCCATCCGTCACCGACAGAACTCCTACGTCTCTAGAGGGCTTCAGATGCGTCCGTGCTTCTCACGAGCGATCGCCGTGAACTTCCCGGAGAGTAGCGGGTGTCTCGAACTCACATCCAGGTGTCGCCACAACTGTGGCGAATTTCAGCCGTCGACCGGCACGAAATGCCACGATAGTTGACATGGCTCTTGCCTGGGCAGCAGGATCGCAGGGCCGCGAGAAAGGCCGCAGAGGCAAGAGGGGTGACCTCCCGATGGCACATCAGGCAGGAGGGCAGCGGCCGGCACCGCGGCCCGTCCCCGACACCTGCGAGATCCAGGCGTACCTCCAGGACTACGGAGCGCTGCTGGAGTCACAGTCCTGCCCGTCCCTGGTCGTCGACCACCACTGGAACGTGGTCATGGCGAACAGCGCGTTCGAGACACTTTTCCACGGTGTGCGCCCCCACCCCACGGCCATGCCGGGGGAGAACTTTCTCCGGTTCGTGCTCTTCCACCCCGACGCCGGCGAGGTCCTCGGCGAACACGAGCCCGGCTGGTGCCTGCCGATGCTGGCCCAGCTCCGCACCGCCCTGGAGACCCACGGGCACGACCACGAACTGCAGTCCGTGCGCCGGGAGATCGCCCAGGACCCGATCATGGAGGCCGCCTACCGGCAGGGCCTGCCGCACTGGATACGGGCCGTCGGCGAGGCCGCGAGCCGCCTGGACGGCGCCGTACGCCTCCTGCACCACCCGGACCCGCGGCGCGGTCGCACCGAGTGCCGCATCGTCGAGGAGATCCCGGAGCCGCTGCGGGAGCTGGGCTACCGGCGGCTGACGATGGTCCTGCGCGACCCCCGCCGGCCCGCCGTGCCGGTGCGCCGTCCGCGCCGCCCGCGGGACGCCGCCTCGCACCTGACGGTCGTGCCGCCCACGCAGGACTGACCCGGCACCGCCGGCGTTCAGGTCGCCGACGGCGCCGGGCCGGCACGGCGGTTCCCCGCGGGGGCTGAGCGGCGCCTTCACCGGGCACACCACCGAGCCATTGCGCGGCCCACCGAGCCCTGGCACGCGCCGCCGACTTGTCCGGCACGCCGCGACTGCCTCGGCACCCCCCGACTCGTCCGGCACCCGGCGAATCCTCGGCTCCGTCAGCACCACCGACTCCCGCACCCGCCGCCTCGTCACTCACAGCCGCCTCCGCCGGCATCGGCGACCCCTGCACCGACGACTCCTCCCGCCCAGCGGCCCCCGAGCCCCGCCGACAACGCATGCACGGCAACGCAAGCCGCTTGCATGATTTGCGCTACGCTTGCGTCCATGACGCGACGACTTGCGGAAGTGGCGAAGAAGGTCGGGGTCAGCGAGGCCACGGTCAGCCGGGTCCTCAACGGCAAGCCCGGAGTCTCCGAGGCCACCCGGCAGGCGGTGCTGACCGCGCTCGACGTCCTCGGTTACGAACGCCCGACCCAGCTGCGCGGTGAGCGCGCCCGGCTTGTCGGTCTCGTGCTGCCCGAGTTGCAGAACCCCATCTTCCCGGCGTTCGCCGAGGTCATCGGCGGCGCACTGGCCCAGCTGGGGCTGACCCCGGTGCTGTGCACCCAGACCAAGGGCGGGGTGTCGGAGGCGGACTACGTCGAGCTGCTGCTCCAGCAGCAGGTCTCCGGTGTCGTCTTCGCCGGCGGCCTGTACGCCCAGGCCGACGCCCCGCACGACCACTACCGGCTGCTCGCCGAGCGCAACATCCCGGTCGTGCTGGTCAACGCGGCCATAGAACACCTCGGCTTCCCGGGTGTGTCCTGCGACGACGCCGTGGCCGTCGAGCAGGCCTGGCGGCATCTTGCCTCCCTCGGCCACGAGCGCATCGGGCTGGTCCTCGGCCCCGGCGACCACGTGCCGTCGGCGCGCAAGCTGGCCGCCGCACGGGCGATCGCCGGCGAATTGCCGGACGAGTTCGTCGCGCGGGCCATCTTCTCCCTCGAGGGCGGCCACGCCGCCGCCGCGCGCCTGATCGACCGGGGCGTCACCGGCATCATCTGCGCCTCCGACCCGCTGGCGCTCGGCGCCGTCCGGGCGGCGCGCCGCAAGGGCCACGACGTCCCGGGCCGGATCTCGGTCGTCGGCTACGACGACTCCGCGTTCATGAACTGCACCGAGCCCCCGCTGACCACTGTCCGCCAGCCCATCGAGGCCATGGGCCGTGCGGCCGTGGAGCTGCTGAACGCGCAGATCGGGGGCACCGCCGTACCCGCCGAGGAGCTGCTGTTCGAGCCGGAACTGGTGGTGCGCGGCTCCACCGCGCAAGCTCCGCGCGACTGAACTCGGGAAGATCCAGCCCGCTGTCGAACAATTGCAGATTCCGCGCGACATCTTGCGCGCCGATGTCGGCGGTGCTTGAGTGTGCGACGCCCACCGCTCCTGCCATGAGTGCCATGAGGGGTCCACCGATGAGACACACCGGGTTCCGCCATACCGTCCTCGCGATCGGCGTCTGTTCCTCCCTCGCCCTCGCCGCCACCGCCTGCGGGTCCGGTGACGACGATTCGGCGAGCGGCAAGACCCGCATCACCGTCAACTGCGAACCGCCGAAGAGCGCCAAGCTCGACCGCTCCTTCTTCGACGCGGACACCGCGGCCTTCGAGGAGGCGAACCCGGACATCGACGTCGTCACGCACGACGCCTTCCCCTGCCAGGACCCCAAGACCTTCGACGCCAAGCTCGCCGGCGGCCAGATGGAGGACGTGTTCTACACGTACTTCACGGACGCGCGGCACGTCGTCGACGTCCGCCAGGCCGCCGACCTCACCCCGTACCTGAAGGACCTCAAGAGCTACGACAGCATCCAGAAGCAGCTGCGGGACATCTACACCGTCGACGGAAAGGTCTACGGCATCCCGCGCACCGGATACTCCATGGGGCTGATCTACAACCGCGCGCTCTTCCGGAAGGCCGGCCTGGACCCCGACAAGCCCCCGGCGACCTGGGACGAGGTCCGCGCCGCCGCCAAGAGGATCGCCGCCCTCGGCGACGGCACCGTCGGCTACGCCGACTACAGCGCGCAGAACCAGGGCGGCTGGCACTTCACCGCCGAGCTGTACTCCCAGGGCGGCGACGTCGTCAGCGCGGACGGCAAGAAGGCCACCGTCGACACCCCCGAGGCCCACGCCGTCCTGAAGAACCTGCACGACATGCGGTGGACCGACGACTCGATGGGCAGCAAGCAGCTCCTCGTCATCAACGACGTGCAGCAGATGATGGGTTCGGGCAAGCTCGGCATGTACCTCGCCGCCCCCGACAACATCCCGATCCTCGTCAAGGAGAAGGGCGGCAACTACAAGGACCTCGCCCTGGCCCCCATGCCGGGCGGCAAGGGCACCCTCATCGGCGGCGACGGCTACATGTTCAGCAAGAAGGCCACGCCCGCCCAGATCCGGGCCGGCCTGAAGTGGCTGGACCACATGTTCCTCACCCCCGGCAAGGGCTTCCTCGGCGACTACGCGCGCGCCAAGAAGCACGACGCACCCGTCGGGCTGCCCGAGCCGCGCCTGTTCACCGGTGCCGCCGACGCCACCGACCAGCGGGTGAAGAAGGCCAACGCCAACGTCCCGGTGGAGAACTACCAGGCGTTCCTCGACGGCAACCACCAGCTCCAGCTGAAGATCGAGCCGCCGCACGCCCAGCAGGTCTACTCCGTCCTCGACGGCACCGTCTCCGCCGTCCTGACCAAGAAGGACGCCGACATCGACCAGCTCCTCAAGGAGGCGTCCGGCAAGATCGACAGCATTCTGGCCCGGAGCTGACCGCCGTGACGAAGACGGCCGAGCGACGGCCGGCGGCGCACGCCGCCGTCCCCCCGGTCCCGGCGCCGCCCCCGGCAGGGGACCGGAGGCGGCGCCGCCTGGCCGACCAGGTCCGCGCCTACGGCTTCCTCCTCGGCGGCCTGCTCTGCTTCGCCCTGTTCTCCTGGTACCCGGCGATCCGCGCGGTCGTCATCGCCTTCCAGAAGTACACCCCGGGCTCCCCGCCCGAATGGGTCGGCACCGCCAACTTCACCCGGGTCCTGCACGACCCCGAGTTCACGGCCGCCTGGCGCAACACCCTCACGTTCACCCTGCTGGCCCTCCTGATCGGCTTCGCGATCCCCTTCGTCCTCGCCCTCGTGCTCAACGAACTGCGGCACGCCAGGGCCTTCTTCCGGGTCGTGGTCTACCTGCCGGTGATGATCCCGCCGGTGGTCAGCGCCCTGCTGTGGAAGTGGTTCTACGACCCCGGGGCCGGCCTCGCCAACGAGACGCTGCGCCTGCTGCACCTGCCCACCTCGAACTGGTCCAACGGCACCGACACCGCGCTGATCTCCCTGGTCATCGTCGCCACGTGGGCCAACATGGGCGGCACCGTCCTCATCTACCTCGCGGCCCTGCAGTCCATCCCAGGCGAGCTGTACGAGGCGGCCGAACTGGACGGCGCGAACCTCCTCCAGCGCGTGCGGCACGTCACGGTCCCGCAGACCCGGTTCGTGATCCTGATGCTGATGCTGCTCCAGATCATCGCCACCATGCAGGTGTTCACGGAACCGTTCGTCATCACCGGCGGCGGCCCGGAGAACGCCACCGTCACCGTCCTCTACCTCATCTACAAGTACGCCTTCCTCTACAACGACTTCGGCGGCGCCTGCGCCCTGAGCGTGATGCTCCTGCTGCTGCTCGGCGCCTTCTCCGCGGTCTACCTGCGGCTCACCCGCTCCGAGGGGGACGCATGACCACCGGCACCCGCACCCTGATCTCCCCGGCCACCCTCGCCCGCCCCCGCGGCAAGGTCCTGTACTGGACCGTGTTCACTGCCGTCGTCGTCCTCTTCGCCCTCGCCTTCCTCTTCCCGGTGTACTGGATGGGGACCGGCGCCCTGAAGTCCCCGGACGAGGTGGCCCGCACCCCGCCGACGCTCCTCCCCGAGCACTGGCACCTCAGCGGCTACACCGACGCCTGGGACCTCATGGAGCTGCCCCGGCACCTGGGGAACACGCTCGTCCAGGCGGCCGGCGCCTGGGCCTTCCAGCTGGTGTTCTGCACGGCCGCCGCCTACTCCCTGTCCAAGCTGAAGCCCGCCTTCGGCAAGGTGGTCCTCGGCGGCATCCTCGCCACCCTCATGGTCCCGGCGCAGGCGCTGGTCGTCCCGAAGTACCTGACCGTCGCCGACCTGCCGCTGATCCACACCAGCCTGCTCAACGACCCCCTCGCCATCTGGCTGCCGGCCGTCGCCAACGCCTTCAACCTCTACCTGCTCAAACGCTTCTTCGACCAGCTGCCGCGCGATGTCCTGGAGGCCGCCGAGATCGACGGCGCCGGCAAGCTCCGCGTCCTGTGGTCCGTCGTCCTGCCCATGTCCCGGCCGGTGCTCGGCGTGGTGTCGATCTTCGCGCTGGTCGCCGTGTGGCAGGACTTCCTGTGGCCGCTGATGGTCTTCTCCGACACCGGCAAGCAGCCGATCAGCGTCGCCCTGGTCCAGCTGTCGCAGAACATCCAGCTCACCGTGCTCATCGCCGCGATGGTGATCGCCAGCATCCCGATGGTGGCGCTGTTCCTCGTCTTCCAGCGGCACATCATCGCCGGGATCAGCGCGGGCAGCACCAAGGGCTGACGCCGCCGACCCGTCTACAGAAAGGCAAGCCCAGTGGGACAGCCCAGCCATGCCCGGAAGGACCCTGACTGGTGGCGCTCGGCCGTCATCTACCAGGTGTACGTCCGCAGCTTCGCGGACGGCGACGGCGACGGCACCGGCGACCTCGCGGGCGTCCGCGCCCGGCTGCCGTACCTCGCCGAACTCGGCGTGGACGCCCTGTGGTTCACGCCGTGGTACGTGTCCCCGCTGAAGGACGGCGGCTACGACGTCGCCGACTACCGGGCCATCGACCCCGCCTTCGGCACCCTCGCCGAGGCCGAGAAGCTCATCGCCGAGGCCCGTGAGCTGAGCATCCGGACCATCGTCGACATCGTGCCCAACCACGTCTCCGACCAGCACCCCTGGTTCCGGGCCGCGGTCGCCGCAGGGCCGGGCAGCCCCGAGCGCGAGCTGTTCCACTTCCGGCCCGGACGCGGCGCGCACGGCGAACTCCCGCCGAACGACTGGCCGTCCCAGTTCGTCGGCTCCACCGACCCGGTGTGGACCCGGCTGCCCGACGGCGACTGGTACCTGCACCTGTTCACCCCCGAACAGCCCGACCTCAACTGGGCGCACCCGGCGGTCCGCCAGGAGCACGAGGACATCCTGCGCTTCTGGTTCGAGCGGGGCGTCGCCGGCGTCCGCATCGACTCCGCCGCCCTCCTCGCCAAGGACCCCGACCTCCCCGACCTCGCCGCGCACCCGCGGCCGCACCCGTTCGTCGACCGCGACGAGCTCCACGACATCTACCGCTCCTGGCGCCGGGTCGCCGACGAGTACGGCGGTGTGTTCGTCGGCGAGGTCTGGCTCCCCGACGCCGAACGCTTCGCCCGCTACCTGCGCCCCGACGAACTCCACACCGCCTTCAACTTCTCCTTCCTGTCCTGCCCCTGGCACGCCGGCCGGCTGCGCGCCTCCATCGACACCACCCTCGCCGAGCACGCCCCCGTCGGCGCCCCGGCCACCTGGGTGCTGTGCAACCACGACGTCACCCGCACGGTCACCCGGTACGGCCGCGAGGACACCGCCTTCGACTTCGCCACCAAGGCCTTCGGCACCCCCACGGACCTGGCGCTCGGCACCCGGCGGGCGCGGGCCGCCGCCCTGCTGTCCCTGGCGCTGCCCGGGGCGGTGTACCTCTACCAGGGCGAGGAGCTGGGCCTGCCGGAGGCGGACATCCCGGCCGACCGCGTCCAGGACCCGATGTACTTCCGCTCGCGGGGCGCCGACCCCGGCCGTGACGGCTGCCGGGTGCCGCTGCCGTGGGCCGCCGGTGCGCCGTACGCCGGATTCGGTTCCCGCGAGGAGCCCTGGCTGCCGCAGCCGGCCGACTGGCCCTCGTACGCGGTCGACCGGCAGCAGCGCGACCCCCACTCCGTGCTCGCCCTCTACCGCGAGGCCATCGCGCTGCGCCCGGAGTTCGGCGACGGCCCCCTGACCTGGCTGCCCGCCCCCGACGGCGTGCTGGCCTTCTCCCGCGCGGACGCCCTGTGCGTGGTCAACCTCGCGGCCACGCCCGCCGGCCTGCCCGCGCACTCCCGGCTCCTGCTCAGCAGCGGCCCGCTGGACGACGCGGGACGGCTGCCGCGGGACACGGCGGCCTGGCTGCGCGCCTGAGCCGCACGACGGCCCGGCCGCGTGGCCGAGCCGCACGGCGGCTGGTCGCGCGTCCGAGCCGCGCCCGTACGCACCTTGCTATCCCACGCACCCCCACCACGAAGGGATCAGCACATGCACAGCAGCACCGCCGGACACCTCCGGCGCATGCCGGCCATCGGGGCGGTCGTCGCCCTGGCCGCCGGCATGCTCGTCAGCATCGCCCCGGCCGCCCACGCGGCCGCGGGCGCCACCCTCCCCTTCACCTCCGTGGAGGCCGAGTCGGCGGCCGGCAACGGCACGAAGATCGGCCCGGACTACACGCAGGGCAGCCTCGCCTCGGAGGCATCCGGCCGGCAGGCCGTCCGGCTGTCCGCCGGGCAGCGGGTGGAGTTCACCGTGCCGCGCGCCGCCAACGCGGTGAACATCGCCTACAGCGTGCCGGACGGCCAGTCCGGCGCCCTGAACGTGTACGTCAACGGCACCAGGCTCGCCAAGACCCTCCCGGTGACCTCCAAGTACTCGTACATCGACACCGGCTGGATCCCCGGCGCGAAGACGCACCACTTCTTCGACAACACCCGGATGCTGCTCGGGCAGAACGTCCAGGCCGGCGACAAGGTCGCCGTGGAGGCGGCCGGCGTCCAGGTCACCGTCGACGTCGCCGACTTCGAACAGGTCGCCCCGGCCGCTAGCCAGCCCGCCGGTTCGGTGTCCGTCGTCTCCAAGGGCGCCGACCCCAGCGGCAACGGCGACTCCACCCAGGCCTTCCGGGACGCCATCGCCGCCGCCCAGGGCGGCACGGTCTGGATACCGCCGGGCGACTACCGCCTCACGTCCTCGCTCAGCGGCGTGCAGAACGTGACCCTGCAGGGCGCGGGCAGCTGGTACTCGGTCGTGCACACCTCCCGCTTCATCGACCAGTCCGGCTCGGCGGGCAACGTCCGCATCAAGGACTTCGCGGTCATCGGCGAGGTGACCGAACGGGTCGACTCCAGCCCGGACAACTTCGTCAACGGCTCGCTGGGGCCGAACAGCTCGGTCTCCGGCATGTGGATCCAGCATCTGAAGGTCGGCCTGTGGCTCACGGGCAACAACGACAACCTGGTGGTGGAGAACAACCGCATCCTCGACACCACCGCCGACGGGCTCAACCTCAACGGCACGGCGAAGGGCGTCCGCGTCCGCAACAACTTCCTGCGCAACCAGGGCGACGACTCCCTCGCCATGTGGTCGCTGTACTCCCCGGACACCGACTCCAGCTTCGAGAACAACACGATCTCGCAGCCCAACCTCGCCAACGGCATCGCCATTTACGGCGGCACCGACATCGCCGTACGCAACAACCTGATCTCCGACACCAACGCCCTCGGCAGCGGTATCGCCATCTCCAACCAGAAGTTCCTCGACCCGTTCAACCCCCTCGCCGGCACCATCACGGTCGACGGCAACACCCTGGTGCGCACCGGCGCGCTGAACCCCAACTGGAACCACCCCATGGGCGCGTTGCGCGTCGACTCCTACGACAGCGCGATCAACGCGACCGTCAACATCACCAACACGACGATCACCGACAGCCCCTACAGCGCCTTCGAGTTCGTCTCCGGCGGCGGGCAGGGCTACCCGGTGCGGAACGTCAACGTCACCGGCGCGACCGTGCGGAACACCGGCACGGTCGTGGTCCAGGCCGAGGCGCAGGGCGCGGCGACCTTCAAGAACGTCACCGCCACCCAGGTCGGCGCGGCCGGCGTCTACAACTGCCCCTACCCGGCGAACTCCGGTTCCTTCAGCCTCACCGACGGCGGCGGCAACTCCGGCTGGTCGAGCACCTGGTCGGACTGCTCCACCTGGCCGCAGCCCGGCCAGGGCAACCCGGAACCCGACCCGAACCGCAACCTCGCCAAGGGCCGTCCGGCCACCGCGACCGGCTCCCAGGACGTCTACACCCCCGGCAAGGCGGTCGACGGCGACGCGAACTCGTACTGGGAGTCAGCCAACAACGCCTTCCCGCAGTCCCTCACGGTCGACCTCGGCTCCTCCTACGCCGTGCGCCGCCTGGTGCTGAAGCTGCCGCCGTCCTCGGCCTGGGGCGCCCGCACCCAGACCGTCACGGTGCTCGGCAGCACCGACGGCTCGGGCTACTCGACCGTACTGGGAGCACAGGGCTACCGCTTCGACCCGGCCACCGGCAACACCGCGACCGTGACCCTGCCGAGCGGCACGAACCTGCGCTACCTGCGCCTGACCGTCACCGCCAACACGGGCTGGCCGGCCGGCCAGTTCAGCGAGGTGGAGGCGTACCAGACCCCCTGACCGACCCGTCCCGCACAGCGCGGACCGGGCGCCCCGGCAGCACGACGGGCCGGGGCGCCCGGCCCGGTTTCCTCCCGTACCCACGACTTCATGTGCGCGCCACCGCACCCTTCCCTGACGTTCGCTGCTCTTGGAACACTCGCTCCGCGCGGATTCCGTCATCTGGCGGGTATCGCGTACGTCAGGACGAGAGGACCCTCACCCATGCCCGAAGTCAACCGGCGGCGCTTCCTCCAGATCGCGGGCGCCACCACGGCGTTCACGGCGCTGTCCAGCAGCATCCAGCGCGCGGCCGCCCTGCCCGCCCACCACCGCACCGGATCGGTGGAGGACGTCGAGCACATCGTCGTCCTCATGCAGGAGAACCGTTCTTTCGACCACTACTTCGGTTCGCTCCGAGGAGTCCGCGGCTTCGGCGACCCCCGTCCGGTCACCCAGAACGGCAGGTCCGTCTGGAAGCAGTCCGACGGCACGAAGGACGTCCTGCCCTTCCACCCGGACGCCGACGACCTGGGCCTGGCCTTCATCCAGGACCTCCCGCACGGCTGGAACGACGGGCACACCGCCTTCAACGGCGGAAAGTACGACAAGTGGGTGCCCGCCAAGTCCGCCACGACGATGGCGTACCTCACCCGCGACGACATCCCCTTCCACTACGCGCTCGCCGACTCCTTCACCATCTGCGACGCCTACCACTGCTCCTTCATCGGCTCCACGGACCCGAACCGCTACTACATGTGGACCGGGTACACCGGCAACGACGGCAAGGGCGGCGGCCCGGTCCTCGGCAACGACGAGGCGGGCTACGGCTGGACCACGTACCCCGAGCGCCTGGAGCGGGCCGGGGTCTCCTGGAAGATCTACCAGGACGTCGGCGACGGCCTCGACGCGAGCGGCGGCTGGGGCTGGATCAACGACGCCTACCGCGGCAACTACGGCGACAACTCGCTGCTGTACTTCAACCAGTACCGCGACGCCAAGCCCGGCGACCCGCTGTACGACAAGGCCCGCACCGGCACCGACGCCCGCAAGGGCGAGGGCTTCTTCGACCAGCTGAAGGCGGACGTCCGGGCCGGCAAGCTGCCCCAGGTCTCCTGGATCGTCGCCCCCGAGGCCTTCACCGAGCACCCGAACTGGCCCGCCAACTACGGCGCCTGGTACGTCTCCCAGGTCCTGGACGCGCTCACCTCCGACCCCGACGTGTGGGGCAAGACCGCGCTGTTCATCACCTACGACGAGAACGACGGCTTCTTCGACCACGTCATCCCGCCCTACCCGCCGGCCTCGGCCGCCCAGGGCAAGTCGACGGTCGACCCCGCGCCGGACCTGTTCAAGGGCGACGCCGGCCACGCCGCCGGCCCCTACGGGCTCGGCCAGCGGGTGCCGATGCTGGTGGTCTCCCCCTGGAGCAAGGGCGGGTACGTCTGCTCGGAGACTCTCGACCACACCTCGATCATCCGGTTCATCGAGCGCCGTTTCGGTGTCCAGGAGCCGAACATCTCGCCCTGGCGGCGGGCCGTGTGCGGCGACCTGACGAGCGCCTTCGACTTCTCCCGCAAGGACACCGCGCGGGTCGTGCTGCCTTCCACGGCCGGTTACCTGCCCAAGGACCACGACCGCCACCCCGACTACGTGCCCAAGCCTCCCGCGAACGGCACCCTGCCCCGGCAGGAGCGCGGCACCCGGCCCACCCGCCCCCTGAAGTACGCCCCGGTGGTGGACGGTTCGGCGGACACCGCGGCCGGCAAGTTCACGCTCACGTTCGCCTCGGGGGCGCACGCGGGAGCGGTCTTCCTCGTCACGTCCGACAGCCGTACCGACGGCCCCTGGACGTACACCACGGAGGCCGGCAAGACGCTCTCGGACACCTGGAACTCGGTGTACTCCGGCGGCGACTACGACCTCTCCGTGCACGGCCCCAACGGCTTCCTGCGCGTCTTCAAGGGCCGCAACAAGGCCGCCGGCCCCGAGGTCACCGCGCGGCACCAGGGCGACGACGTCGAGCTCACCTTCACCAACCAGGGCTCCGGCACGGCGAAGCTGAAGCTGGTCAACGGCTACGGCGGCAAGCCGGTGACGGTGTCGGTCCGGCCCGGAGCGACCGTGCGGCACACCGTGGCGCTCGCGGCCAGCAAGCGCTGGTACGACCTGACCGTGACCTGCGAGGCCGACCCGGCCTTCCTGCGCCGGTTCACCGGGCACGTGGAGAACGGGCGCCCCGGCGTCAGCGACCCGGCGATCGTGACGGGGTGAACGGGCGATGAGCACCGCTCCGTGCGAACTGGTCAGGTACCGGTCATATCAGGGTAGTGTGCCCCGGTGACCACGCAATCGAACACTCCTGCAGGCTGGTACCCGGATCCGCACGGAGCGGCGCAGACGCTCCGCTACTGGGACGGCACGCAGTGGACCGAGCACACCAACCCGGCCCAGCAGCAGGCCGGGCCGGTCCCGCCGCAGCCGGCGGCCTTCCCGCAGCAGCAGGCCGGTGACGCCAAGGTGCGGCGTCAGGTGCAGCAGCAGGCCGGCGTCGCCGGCGGCGGACCCGGTGGCGGCACCCTGTTCACCGAGCCCGTCCTGGTCGTGAACCAGAAGGCCAAGCTGATCGAGCTGACCAACGAGTACAAGGTCATGGATCAGAACGGCCGGGAGATCGGCTCGGTCACCCAGGTCGGTCAGGGCGTCCTGCGCAAGATCCTGCGCTTCGTCTCCAGCCTGGACCAGTTCCTCACCCACAAGCTGGAGATCCGCGACGCCCACGGCCGGCCGCAGCTGCTGCTGACCCGGCCCGCGAAGATCTTCAAGTCGCGGGTGATCGTGACCCGCCCGGACGGCTCGCCGGTCGGTGAGATCGTCCAGAAGAACATGATCGGGAAGATCAACTTCGCGATGACGGCGAACGGCCAGCAGGTCGGCGCCATCAAGGCGGAGAACTGGCGGGCCTGGAACTTCTCGATCGTCGACCACGCCGACAACGAGGTCGCCCGGATCACCAAGACCTGGGAGGGCCTCGCCAAGACGCTGTTCACGACGGCGGACAACTACGTCCTGCAGATCCACTACCAGCTGCCCGAACCGCTGCTGAGCCTCGTGGTGGCCACGGCGCTGACGGTGGACACCGCGCTCAAGCAGGACGCGCGCGGCTGGGGCTGACCGGCGCGCCCGGACAGGTCAAGCAGCACGGCGACGGCGGCCGGTGCCCGCGGAGCGTTCCGCGCACCGGCCGCCGCCGTACGCCCGGGTGGTCACAGGGCCGTGAGGTGCCCCGGCTGGTCCGGCTGCCGGGGCAGCAGCACCGGTTCCGCGGTCGCCGTACCCGGCTCCAGCGCCAGCACGGCCGCCACCGGGTGCTCGTCGTCGCCGGCCTCGTCCGGGCCGGCGGCCACGGGTGCCACCCGGGTCAGCAGCAGCACGCCCCAGGAGGCCAGCCCCGCCCCGGCCAGGGCCAGCAGCACCCCGGCCGCGCCGCCCCGCAGGCCCTGCCCCAGCAGGGTCAGACCGATCACCGCGGCGGCCACCGGGTTGGTCAGGGTGACCACGGCCAGCGGGGCGCCGAGGCCGCCGCGATAGGCCGTCTGGGACAGCAGCAGCCCGCCGACGGCGAACGCGGCGACGAGCACGGCGACCACGATCACCTCCGTGCTCAGCGCCGGGCCCGAGCGGTCCGTCGCCGCCACGGTCACGGTCTGGGTGAGCGCGGAGGCCACCCCGGAGGCGAAGCCGGACGCGGTGGCGTGCCGCAGGCCGGGCCGGGCGCCGGGCCGGGACAGCAGACCGATCGCGGCGGCGGTCGTACCGGCGACCACCAGGGCCTCCGTCAGCGACAGCACCCGGGCGGGCGCCGGGCCGGAGGCGGTGACCAGCAGCGCGGCCAGCCCGAGCAGCGTGAGCGCCGTACCGCGCCACTCCACCGCGCTGACCCGCCGGCCGGCCGCCCGCGCGCCCAGGGGCACGGCGGCGACCAGGGTGAGCGCGCCCAGGGGCTGTACGACGGTCAGCGGGCCGTACTTCAGGGCGACGACGTGCAGCAGCGCGGCGGCGGCGTTCAGCCCGACCGCCGACCACCAGGCCCCGGTGCCCAGCAGCCGCAGCAGGCCGGTGCCGGCGCTGCGTGAGGCGAGCCGTTCCTGGGCGACGGCGGCGAGCGCGTAGGCGACGGCCGACACCAGCGACAGGCCGAGGGCGGCCAGGGCGGCGGCGCTCATCGGCCCGCTCCCGCCAGGACGGCCTCGCGCGGCCTCGGCAGACCACTGCCGCGACCCGCCGTACTGGCCGTGCGCCACGGCGCGGGGACGACCGCGAGGGCGAGGCCGAGCATGGCCGTGGCGACGATCGAGTCGAGCCAGTAGTGGTTCGCCGTGCCCACGATCACCAGCAGGGTGACCAGCGGGTGCAGCAGCCACAGCCCGCGCCATCGGGACCGGGTGGCGGCCATCAGGCCGATCGCCACCATCAGCGCCCAGCCGAAGTGCAGCGAGGGCATCGCCGCGAACTGGTTGGAGAGGTGGTCGCTGGAGGGCGGGCCGTACACCGACGGGCCGTAGACCCGGGCGGTGTCGACCAGGCCCGTCCCGGTCAGCATGCGCGGCGGGGCTAGCGGGAACGTGAACGGCAGCACGAGGGCGGCGGTGGTGAGGACCGCGAGGACCCGGCGGGCCCAGACGTAGTGCGCGGGCCGCCGCAGGTACAGCCAGACCAGGAAGGCGAGCGTGGCCGGGAAGTGGACGGTCGCGTAGTAGGTGTTCGCCAGGTGGACGAGGGTGTCGCCGTGCAGCAGCGTGGACTGCACGGCGGTCTCGTGGGGGAGGTGGACGCCGCGCTCCAGCTGCCAGACGCGCCGGGCGTTGCGGAAGGCGTCCGCGGTGTGGCCGGTGGCCAGCCGGCGGCCCAGTTTGTAGACCAGGAAGAGCCCGGCGACCAGCAGGAACTCACGGATCAGAGGCGGACGGGCCGGAGTCTCCGGTTCCCCTTCCGCCTCCGCAGGCTCGGTTCGGGCGTTCATCCCCCGGCCCCCTCGCTGACTGTGGTGCGTGTCGTGGTGCGGACGAGCCCCGGTCCGTACCGGAACTCATCGATACGTTGCCGTACCGATACGCCAGTGTACCGATACGGTCGGGTACCGGTACACTTGCGTATCGATTGATGTGCGCCACACTGGAGACAGCACGGAACACGCACGCGCACCAGGCACCGCACGGGCACGGGCAACGGACACGAGTGAGGGGAAGCACCGCATGACGTCGCAGGCCGCGGACGCACCGGACACGGTCGTCGCCTCGCGCCGCTCCAAGATCACGCCGGAGCGTGAGCGGGAGTTCTTCGACGCCGTGCTGGAACAGATCCGCGAGTGCGGCTACGACTCCGTCACCATGGAGGGCATCGCCGCCAGCACCCGGTGCAGCAAGTCCACGCTCTACCGGCAGTGGAAGACCAAGCCGCAGTTCGTCGCGGCGGCGCTGCGCGCCAACCGCCGGGTGAAGTTCGCCGGCATCGACACCGGATCGCTCGCCGAGGACCTGCGCCAGGCCGCGCGGGCCGCCGGCGACTGGTCCGGCAAGGACACCCGGCTGCTCCAGGCGCTGGGGCACGCGGTGACGGCGGACCAGGAACTGGCCCAGGCGCTGCGCGAGGCGCTCGTGCACCCGGAGATCGCCGCGCTGGAGGAGATCCTGGCCCGGGGCGTGGCCCGGGGCGAGGTCCGGGCGGGCCACCCGGCGCTGGAGTTCGTCCCGGCCATGATGTTCGGCCTCCTGCGCGTGCGGCCGGTGCTCGACGGCCAGTACGCCGACTCCGACTACCTCGTCCGCTTCGTGGAGGCCGCCGTGCTGCCCTCGCTCGGACTGACCTGAGACCCAGGCCGCCGTTCACGGGATGACTGGACGGTGACCTGCCCGCGCCGCACCGTGGGGACGGGGGCGGCGCGCACCCCCCGGCCGGGTGGGATCCTCCTTGAGCGGAGGGGGATCCCACCCGGCCGATCCGTTGCTCAGACGTCCTGGCCGCTCCCGCCGCCGGACGAGACCTTGATCCCCTTGAGGATCTCGTCGATCACGGACAGCTTCTGTCCGACGTCCACGCCGAAGCGGACCACCACGATCTGCCGGGCGTCGTCGGGGGAGGGGAAGGCGACCGACTCGACGTAGCCGTCGGACCCCTTGCTGGTGACCGCCTTCCAGCGCACCAGGTAGCCCTTCTGCCCGGCCACCGTCACCGCCCGGGAGGCCAGCACCTCGTGCGAGGTGATGCTGCCGTAGGTGGTGCCGCCGTACGACTGCTTGGCGTTGGCGGCGATGTCCGCCTTCGCGACCGCCTCCGCCGTGTCGGCCTTGATGCCCAGCGCCACCGCCGGGGCCGTGTAGGCGCCGCCCGCGGTGCACGTCTGGGCCGAGTTGCCCGGGCACTTGTAGGCGTCGTCGGAGGTCACCTGCGCCCCGACGCTGATCGTCTGTCCGGTCCAGCCCTTCGGCACCGGCAGGCTGATGCCGTTGACCGGGTCCGCCACGGTGCCGCCGCCCTTGACCTTCGGCGCGTCGGACTGACCCGGGGACGGCGAGGCCCCGCCGGAGCCGCCGGAGCCGCCCGGGCCGCCGGAACCGCCGCTCCCGCCCGAGCCGCCGGGCCCGCCGAACGTCCCGCCCTGGCCGCCGTCCTGCCCGCCGCTCGGGCCCTGCCGCGACCCGGCGCGGTCGCCGCTCCCACCGCCGTCGTCGGTGAGGGCGTACACACCGACCCCGATGCTCGCCAGTACCGCGGCCGTCACCGCGACGGCTATGCCCGTGCGCAGCCGTCGCCGGGAGGGGGCGGGCCCCTGGGCGGGATAGGCCGGGTAGCTGGGCTGGCCCGGATACCCCTGCTGGCCGGGATACCCCTGCTGCGCCGGATACCCCGGGTAGGCGCCGAACCCGGCGGGAGCCGAGGGCGCCGGACCCGCCGAGGGTGCCGGACCCGCCGGGTGGGGCGGACCGGCCGGCTGCGGTCCGCCGTCCGCCGCCGGGCCGCCCGGGGGACCCCACGCGGCGGCCGTGCCGGCGGGGCGGGTCTGGTCCGTCCAGGCCTTGCCGTCCCACCAGCGCTCGGTGGGCGGACCGTCGTTCGTCTGCCCGGGGTCGGGGTACCACCCGGGAGGAGTCACCTGCGTCATGCCCCCACCGTATGAGGCGAGCGTGAAAGCGGGATGAGAGGATCCGCCGCCAAGGGGGCGAAGCCGAACATTTCTCCCCGGATTTCTCGGCGGGCCCCTCGGGCAGCCGTCGTTGACACCCCGTCCGCTGGTCGCGCGGGCGGCCGCGTCGTCCGCCCGCCCCCCGTTTCACCCGGCCGGGCAACAGCTGCCGCGAGGCGCCACCAGAGGTCCCGCCCGACGGCTACGCTCGGGTTCCGTACGTCATTCGGGCGACCTGGGGAGGTAACGGGATGACGGAGGGACGGCCGGCGGCGGCCGGCTCGGCTCCCCTGTGGGAACGGGACGCCGAGCTCGCCACCGTCGCACAGGCGCTCGACGTCCTGTGCGCGGACCAGTCCTCCGCGGGCAGCCGGCTGGTCATCCGGGGCGAGGCGGGACTCGGCAAGACCGCGCTGCTGGCCGAGATCCGGCGCGTCGCCGAACGCCGCGGCTGCGCCGTCTGGTCCGCG